>JBKJYP010000295.1:0-8215 GCA_046715695.1 Actinomycetota bacterium
AAACACGCCTGACCGAACAGAGCCGCTTGTTGATCGCCGGCGACACCCGATATGGGGACCGCTGCGCCGAACAGCTCCGAGCGCGCCTCGCCGAACCGGCCCGATGACGGGACGATCTCGGGAAGCAGTTGCTCGGGGATCTTCAGCGCGTCGAGGATCCAGGGGTCCCATGACGCGTCATCGAGGTTGAACAGCATCGTTCGCGAGGCGTTGGAGCATTCGGTCGCGTGGACGCCACCGGTCAGGTTCCAGATCAACCAGGTGTCGATCGTGCCCGCGGCGAGGTCGCCGCGCTCGGCGCGTTCGCGCAGGCCGGGCATGTTCTCGAGGTACCAGATGATCTTGGTTGCCGAGAAGTATGGATCGAGGACGAGACCCGTTCGCCTCGACAGCTCCTGTTCGAGGCCTTCGCCGCGCAAGCGCTCGCAGATCTCGGCCGATCGCCGGCACTGCCACACGATGGCGGGAGCCACCGGTTGTCCGGAGGAGCGGTCCCACAACACGGTTGTCTCTCTCTGGTTCGTGATCCCGATCCCGGCGAGGTCCTTCGCGGTGATGTTCGCGCTGGCGAGGGCGGCCCCCGCGACGCCGAGCGTGACCTCCCAGATCTCCGAAGCGTCGTGCTCGACCCATCCCGGTTGTGGGAAGTGTTGTGTGAACTCTGAGTAGGCGCGACCCACGACGGAGCCCGTCGCATCTACGATCAGAACGGTGATGCCGGTGGTGCCGGCATCGATCGACATGATGAGCTCGGGCACCGCTACTCCTCTACTTCTCTACGATGATCTCGGCGTCGATCCAGCCGAGCCCGGTGATCCCGATCGCCTGAGCGGCACCCTGACTGAGGTCGAGTATCCGCCCGTCGATGAACGGACCCCGATCGTTCACCTCCACCACCACGCCCTTGCCCTCGAACACGACATGGAGCCAGGTCCCGAGTGGGAGGTCTCGACTCGCGGCCGTGAAGCCCATCGGGTCGAAGATGGCGCCGCTGGCGGTGGGGTTCCCTTCGAACCCCGGCCCGTACCAGGACGCGACGCCTTCGAAGCTGACCCCGGTCCCGATGAAATCGTCCGGCACGTCGGGGGCCGGGCCTCCGAGCCCGTTCCCCGGGTTGCTCGGAGCCGCGAGGGCTGCCGCCGCCCGAGCCTGAGCCTCGAGCCTTTCGATCTCTACCGTCAGGCTTCTCAGTGTGGCGCGACGCTCGCCGATCGTCTCGGCCACCTCGGACCGCACCCCCTCGATCCTCGAATTCAGCAACAAAAGGCGCGCCTTGCGCTCCTCGATGTCGGTCTGTGTCTTCTCCGCTTCTGCCTGCGCTTGTTGGAGATCGATGAGCGCTTCCGATTCCGTTGCCGCGATCCGGGAGTTGATCTGTGCTGCAAGCTCGAGCTCGCGCATGTCGGATGCGGAAAGGATCAGCTCGAGCCTGTCGCCGGAGCCCGCCTTGTATGCCTCGATCGCACGCTCTATGAAGACCTCGCGAGCGGCGTCGTAGTCCGAGTCGGCGTCTCGCATATCCAGATACGACAGGGCCATGTCTTGGCCGACCGGGTCGATCGCCGCCGCTAGACGTCCCCCGCGGTAGTTCAACCCCTCCAGCTTGTGCTCCAGGGACGAGACGTGGTCGGCGATCTCCTGGGCTCGAGCGCGAAGTGTGTCGAGGTCCGTCCCGGTGGCCGGAGCGCGGGGGCCCAAGGCCGTCGGGACGGCGAGAAAGAAGACGAAAAGGGCGCGCAAGGTCGTTCTCAAGGTCAAGAGGATATTTCGGCCCTTCCTGCCGCCGTATTGAGCTACAGGGCTCGTTCAGGGTATGAGTGAGGCGTGGCTCGCATAGGGATCCTCACCGGCGGGGGCGATTGCCCCGGTCTGAACGCCGTCATCCGTGCCGTGGTCCGCAAGGGCGTCAACCAGTACGGCCATGCCATCGTCGGCTACAAGGACGGCTGGCGGGGCGTACTGGAGAACAAGGTGATGCACCTCACGCCCGACAACACTTCGGGGCTCCTCCATCGTGGGGGAACGATCCTGGGGTCCTCGCGCACCAATCCGTTCAAGGAGGAGCGCGGCGTCGAGAGAGTGAAGGAGAGCCTCGCTGCGGAGAGGATCGAGGCCCTGATCGCTGTTGGGGGAGAGGACACACTCGGAGTGGCTTCCAAGCTCACATCCGAAGGCGTGAACGTCATCGGAGTCCCCAAGACGATCGACAACGACCTCAATGCAACGGACTTCACCTTCGGTTTCAACACCGCCGTGCAGATCTGCACCGATGCCATCGACCGGCTTCACACGACCGCTGAATCGCACAACCGGGTGATCGTCTTAGAGGTGATGGGTCGCCACGCCGGATGGATCGCAACCTACGCCGGCATCGCCGGCGGGGCCGACCTCATCCTCGTCCCCGAGAAACCCTTCGACATCGAGCAGGTGTGCGAGCACATCCGGCATCGCCACAGCAAGGGCAGCACGTTCTCGATCGTTGTCGTTGCCGAGGGGGCAAGGCCGGCCGAGGGCAACGAGGTCTCGCAAGAAGGTGAGATGGACGCGTTCGGCCACACGCGACTCGGTGGTATCGGCGTTGCGCTCGAACGAGAGATCGAACAGCGGACCGGGTTCGAGACGCGCGTCACGATCCTCGGCCATATCCAGAGAGGCGGTACACCCACGGCTTTCGATCGCGTGCTGGCAACTCGTTTCGGTATCGCTGCGATCGATGCCGTCGAAGAGAAGGACTACGGCAAGATGGTCGCCCTACAAGGCACAGCTATCGTTCGCGTGCCGATCGCGGATGGGGTCGGCGTGCTGAAAACGCTCGACCCCACCCTGTACGAAACGGCAGCAGTCTTCTTCGGCTGAGTCCTACTCCGGGGGCAGCGGGTCGGTGACGATCTCGCCCTCGCCCAAGACTGGCACGCCCTCTACCCAGGCGGAAGAGCTACTCGCTGGATGCCGTGTCCGAAGGTCGCGATCGTTACCGTGCTGGTGCCTTGGTGATACCGGAGGTCGAAGACGGGCGTCATCGGCAGTCCGCTACCAAGCTTGAGCCACTTCGTGGAGGTGTAGCGCCTCACGTAAACGCCGGTGTCGGTGCCGACAACAAGTCCTTCGGGGACGATGATCACGTCGTTGACCGGCGCTTGTGGGAGGTTCGTGCTGATGTCTTCCCAGTTGCGTCCGGCGTCTCTCGTCATCAGGACCTGGCTGCGCTTCTTGCCACCGCGGAAACCCGAGTACGTCACGTAAGCGACCTTGGGGTCCTCGGGGTCCGCGGCCACGCTCGTCACCCAATCCTTGGGCAGCGATGGATCTTTCATCTTGGTCCAGGTCTTTCCGGTGTCCTCCGTTCGCCATAGCTGCGCGTCGTCGGTGCCGACATAGATGACTTCTGGGTCCGCTTTGGACACCGCGATCGTGGTGATGGTTCCGTAGATACGATAGCCCGGGCTGGGGTCGAGCTGTACGGGGTTCGTAGTCAGGTCGGGGCTGATCGCGGTCCAGGTGTCTCCGCCATCCGTCGATCGGTTCACGATGTTGCCGCCGGTGTACATGATGTCGGCGTCGTTAGGGTCGAACACCATCGGCGCCCACCATCCGAAGCGCTGCGATGTCACGTCCCCCAGGAAGGTGAACGCGCCGCCTCCATCGACGGTCTTCGAACAGTTGCCTCCGTACTGGGCGCATCCGTAAACGATGTTGTCGTCCTCGAAGTTGATCAACGTCTGGAGGCCATCGCCGCAGAGCCCGTACTTCGTCCATGTGTTCGGCAGACCGATCGCTCCGGCGAGATAGTTCCGCTGACAGAGGTTGTCCTGGAGACCGGAAACAACGCGTGATGGCTCCTGTTCGCTCACGCCGACGCTGTAGTGCTGCGTCCATCCCTGTGCGGCGGAGGCGACCCACGACGCGGCCTTGCCGTCGGTGACGGACCAATACACGCCACCGTCGTTGCCGAGATAGACGCGGCCCGGGAGGGTCGGGTCCCATGCCATGGCGTGCTGATCGGGGTGGAGCGTCGGCCCGGCCTGGAACACACCTGCAACGATGCCCACCAACGACACCGTTTGGGCCAGGAACGTGTCGCCCCCGTCGATCGACTCGATCAGCTCGACGCCGGCAACGAACAACCGATCGGGTTCGTCGGGGTCGACGAATATCCGGCCGAACCACCACGAGAAGGTCGACTGAGAGAGGTCTGATGGGTCGGCGGCCGTGCGTGTCCAACTGGAGCCACCATCCTCCGATCGCCACAGGCCTAGGGCGTCTCCGGACAGGTCCGCCGCGACCGCGTACGCACGGTCGGGGTTGGACCGAGAGAAAGCGACGCCGATGCGGCCGGTGTCGACGGGCGTCGGACCTTGGATCTCGGTGATCTTCTTCCATGACTTGCCGCCGTTGCGCGTCAGGAACAGACCCGAACCGACGCCGCCGTAGACGCGATGGGTGGCGAGCCTCTGGTGGTCCCACATAGCAACGAGGATGCGCTTGGGGTCGCCGGGACTGATGGCCACGTCGACCGCTCCCGTCGTGTCGTTGATGCCTTCAAGGATCAGCTCCCACGTCTTACCGCCGTTCACGGAGCGATAGAGCCCGCGCTCTCCGCCGGGGTTGAAGAGATCGCCGGTTGCTGCGGCATAGATGCGCTTGGGTTTGGTTGGGTCCACGACGATGCGACCGAAGGTTCCGCTGTTCGGCAGCCCCATGTTGCGCCAGGTCTGACCGCCGTCCTTGGACCGGTAGATGCCGTTGCCACCGAACGTGATCCCGCCGCCCCCTGGGTTCGCTTCGCCGGTGCCGGCGTAGATCGTCCCGTCGGGTGCGGTCGCGATCGCGCCGACGGCCTGAGGAGCGCGAAGGGGCCAGGCGGGCAGGAAAGACACGCCGCCGTCGGTGCTCTTCCACACCCCGCCGCTCGCCGTGCCGAGGTAGAGGGTGTTCCCGTCCCTGGGGTCGAGAGCTATGTCGGCGACCCGGCCCCCGAAGTTCGCGGGCCCGAGCCGGGTCCACGGGGCGTCGGCCAGCTCAGGCGCGACCCGGGTGGTCAACCTTTCCAGCTCGGCGTCCTGCCGGACCGCCGACTCGGTTAGGGGTCGATGCGGCGGGCCTGCGTCCTGGGGCTCCTGCAGCACCCTCTGTACGACCGTGAAGGGGTCCGGGAGTCCATCGACGAGGGGGCGATAGGGCACGTTGCCTCCGGTGGGGCCCGAGACGAGGGCCCCGGCGAGGCATCCGGCCGCGATCAGGCCGGCAAGAGGTTTGACCATATTTCTCGATTCGTGGGCGGCCGCCGCTATCCTCCTGGGGATGCCTGAGCTTGTGGATCTGAGATCGGACACGGTCACCAGACCGACCCCGGAGATGCGCCGAGCGATGGCCGAGGCCGAGGTCGGCGACGACGTCTTCGGTGACGATCCCACCGTCAATCAGCTCCAGGAGACTGCCGCCGCTCTCCTTGGGAAGGAGGCCGCTCTCTTCGTCCCTACCGGTTCGATGGGCAACCAGGTGTGCCTGGGGTCGCTCACCAAGCCCGGGGACGAGGTCATCTGTGAGGCCGGTGCCCACTTCCTTCATTACGAGGGCGGTTCGGTGGCCGCACACCTCGGACTGATGATGAGGCCGATCCCGGGTCGCAACGGTGCGCTCGACCCCGAAGCGGTTGCTTCTGCGATCCGTCCTGGGAACGAGCACAACCCGAAGACCGCCGTGGTCGCCATAGAGAACACGCATAACTCCGCCGGGGGCCGGATCTTCCCTATCGAGGATGCCCGGAAGCTGTCGGACCTCTGTCGTAAGGCAGGGGTCTCGATGCATCTCGACGGCGCCAGGATCTTCAATGCCCAAGCTGCGACCGGGGTGCCCGCGAGCGAGTGGGCGGCTTGTGCCGACACCATCACGTTCTGCTTCTCGAAGGGCCTGGGAGCCCCTGTCGGTTCGATGGTGTGCTCGACCACCGAGGTCGTTGCCGAGGCCAGAAGGCTCCGCAAGCGCTTGGGCGGAGGGATGAGGCAGGTGGGCGTGATCGCTGCCGCAGCCCGCGTGGCCCTGGAAACGGGCATCGACCGGCTGGCCGAGGACCACGAGAATGCCCGGGTCCTCGCAGAGGGCCTCGCCGAGCTCGATCCGTCGTGTGTCGATCTCAACTCGGTGGAGACGAACATGGTCTATGTGGACCTGAGCCCATCCGGGCGCACCGCACCGGAGGTGGCTGCTCTGCTTCGTGAGGACGACATCATCGTGCTGGGCTTCCCCGGTCACTCGATGCGCCTCGTAACTCACCGCGATGTGGACAGGAGCGGCATCGAGCGGGCTTTGCTTGCATTGGAGAAAGCTCTCCAAAACTCCTAAACACCCAAAAGCTGTTTCCTTTACCCCTCCTGAGGGTAAGTATTTGATATGCACCTCGGGTTCACTCTCCTCTTACCGCATGATGAAGCAAGCGTTGCCCTCGTTCGACATCTGTGTCGTGATGCGCTCGAGGAGCTCGGGGTCATCCCGGAGACGGTCGGAGATATCGAGGTCGCCGTCACCGAAGCTTGTGGGAACGTCTTGCGCCACGCTCAAGGCGCCGAGCGCGATTACGAGGTCTCTGTCGCGATAGGGGAGGACTCCTGCGAGATACGCGTCGTGGACACGGGCCCTGGTTTCGATCACGACAACTACGGACCGGATGCGCCTGTGGACATGGAAAGCGGCCGCGGCGTTTTCCTGATGCGCGCCCTCGTGGACGATCTCAAGTTCGTTTCGCGATCGGATACGGGGACTTCCGTCTCCTTGGTCAAGCGATTGGTATCACCGGAGTCGTCGTTGCTGCACCGTCTCTGCGCACTTCCGATAGCTGAACCCTCCTCCCTATAATCCTTATGTGAAAGACGCGATCGTCGTCGGCGCGGGTGTCGTGGGACTTGCCGTTGCCCGCGAGCTCGCGGGAGCAGGCCTGGAAGTCACGATGTGCGACCCAGCCCCGGCCCGCGGGGCCTCGAACGTCGCAGCGGGGATGCTGGCGCCGGTGACCGAACTCCACTTCGGTGAAGAAGAGCTTCTCCAACTGAATCTCGAAGCCGCGAGGTGTTACCCAGCGTTCGTTGGAAGTCTCGAAACCGAGACGGCTCGTTCGACCGGCTACCGGCGCAGTGGGACCGTGATGGTTGCGCGCGATGCCGACGATGATGCTTTCCTCGAGCAGCTGTACAGGTATCAAGCCGAACTTGGGCTCGAAGCCGAACGACTTCGTCCTGCCGAATGCCGGGCACTCGAGCCGGCCCTCGGCCCCCGGCTGCGGGGAGGCATCCATGTACCCGGCGACCACCAGATCGAGCCGCGCTCTCTGACGGAAGCGCTCATCTCCTCGTGCTCATCACGCGGGGTTAAGACGATAGAGGCCCGTGTCGTCGAGGCGGGGGAGCGGGGTTGTCGACTCGAAGACGGCCGTGAGCTCGAAGCGGATGCGATCGTCATCGCGGCCGGCGCGCAGTCTGCGCTGATAGGAGGCTTGATCGATCTCCCGCCGTTGCGCCCGGTGAAGGGCCAGCTGCTGCATCTCGATGGGGATCAGCTCATGCCGGACCTGATCGTCCGCAGCAGGTCGGTCTATATCGTCCCTCGTGGCGACGGGCGCGTGGTCGTCGGAGCTACCGTCGAGGAGAAGGGTTTCGACACGACGGTCACGGCGGGCGGCGTATACGAGCTCCTCCGCGACGCATACGAGCTCGTTCCGAGCATCACCGAGGCGGAGTTGATCGAGACGATCGCGGGCCTCCGCCCGGCGACCCCAGACAACGCCCCGGTGATCGGTGCTTCCAGGACCGGGGTGATCTACGCAACGGGGCACTACCGCAACGGCGTGCTGCTCGCTCCTGTCACTGCGTCGATGGTTCTGCGCGGTCTCATGGATAACGAGTGGAACGGAGCCTTCGCCCCCGATCGCTTCGTGAGGAGCGCGTGATGACCTTCGTCTTGAACGGGGATGACCGTGAGCTATCCGAGTCGGTGACGGTCTCGTCCTTGGTCGAGCAACTCGGGCGAGGCAAGCGAGGGACCGCGGTCGCGTTGAACGGTGAGGTCGTCCCGCGCAGCGTTTGGGATGTGACGACGATCTCTGAAGGTGACCGGGTCGAGGTCCTCACAGCCGTCGGAGGAGGGTGATGGACGATCCCCTCGTCATTGCCGGCGAGTCCTTCAACTCTCGGTTGATCATCGGAACCGGTGGTGCCTCCAGCCT
>JBKJYP010000296.1:0-4031 GCA_046715695.1 Actinomycetota bacterium
CTCTATTGGGTGGCCGCCGGCACCTACGCCGGCCAGGCCCGCGCTTCCTTGCGCGCACTGGAGGCAACCAGGAAATGAGCATCCAGGCAGTGATCATGGCCGGGGGGGAAGGCTCGCGGCTCCGTCCCTTGACGAGCAACATCCCGAAGCCGATGTTGCCGATCGCCAATCGGCCGATGATGGAGCACATCATCCGGCTGCTGAAGCGGCACGGGACGACCGACATCGTGGCGACCGTTCAGTTCCTGGCTTCGGTGATCCGCAACTACTTCGACGACGGATCCGACCTCGGCGTGAGTCTGAGCTACGCGACCGAGGAAGTTCCGCTCGGCACCGCCGGTTCGGTGATGGGGGCTCGCGATCTGTTGTCGGGCACCTTCATGGTGATCTCCGGCGATGCTCTGACCGACATCGACCTGACCCGAGCTCTCGAGTACCACCGGAGCAAGGGAGCGGCCGCGACCGTCGTTCTGAAGCGCATGGCCGACCCCCTCGACTTCGGGATCGTCATGACCGACCCCGACGGCAAGATCGAGCGCTTCCTCGAGAAGCCGACGTGGGGCCAGGTCTTCTCCGACACGATCAACACCGGGATCTACGTGCTCGAGCCCGAGGTTCTCGACCTCATCCCACCGGACGAGCCCTACGACTTCTCCTCCGATGTCTTCCCGGCGATGCTCGACAAGGGGCTTCCCCTCTTCGGCTACATCGCCGACGAGTTCTGGGCCGATGTCGGGAACACTCCGGCGTATCTCCAGGCCCATCACGATGTCCTTGCCGGTGATGTCGAGGTCCACCTCGACGGGTTCGAGATGTCCCCCGGGGTCCACGTCGGTGAAGACGCCGAGATCCACCCGACGGCGAGGATCGAAGGACCGGCCCTGATCGGCCGCAACGTACGCATAGGGCCGGGAGCGATCCTGGGTCCCTTCGCATGCGTCGCCGACAACGTCGTGATCGGAGACGATGCCCGGCTCTCGCACGGGGTCGTGATGGAACAGAGCCACCTCGGGGCCTATGCCCAGATCCGAGGCGCGGTCGTCGGTCGCGCATCGACCCTCGGTAGGGGAGCCACGGCCGAAGAGGGAGCGGTGCTCGGGGACGAAGTCACCGTCGGAGCGGGCGCCCTGATCAAGCCCAACGTCAAGATCTACCCCGGCCGTTCCGTCGAAGCCGGCGCGATCGTGACCCAGAGCGTGGTCCGCGAGCGGCGCGTGACGCGCAGCTTGTTCGGAGCTCGGGGGGTGTCCGGCCCCGTCAACATCGGGGTCACGCCACAGGTCGCCGTTCGTCTCGGCATGTCATACGGCACAACCCTCAAGAGAGGCAGCGTCGTCGTCACGGGCCGCGACGCTAGTCGTGCTGCACGCACGATGAAGCGCGCCTTGATCGCCGGGCTCAACTCGACCGGGGTCACGTGCCACGACCTCGAGACCTCGCCGATGCCGGTCGTCCGCCACACGGTGAGGGCCGAGCAGGCCGCCGGGGGGCTCAGCGTTCGCACCTCACCGTGGGACCCCGAGAACGTCGAGATCAGGCTCTTCGCCGCCGATGGGCCAGACCTATCGGCCGCCGACCAACGGAAGATCGACAGGATCTTCTTCCGTGAGGACTACCGTCGGGTGGGACCGACGAAGCTCGGGGAGCTCGAGTTCCCGCCCCGAAGCCTCGAGCAATACACGACCGGTCTCTTGGGTTCTGTCGATATCGAACCGGTCAGGGCACGCGGGCTCAAGGTCGTCGTCGACTACGCGTTCAGCCCTGCTTCACTCGTCGGACCGGCGGTCCTCGGCCGCCTCGGCTGTGAGGCGCTCGCCGTCAACGCCTACACCGATGAGCATCGGCCGCTCCTCGGGCGCGACGACTTCCAGCGCCTCCTGTCGAACCTGCAGGAACACGTGCAGAAGTCGGGATCGGATCTCGGGATCCTGTTCGACTCCGGCGGCGAGATCGCACATCTCGTGGACGACCGGGGTCGAGCCGTCACGCAACTCCAGGCCCAGCTCGCCTTCTTGAGCTACGAGACCGGCAAGGGGGCCCCCGCGGTCGCGGTCGCGATCCACAGTCCATCGGTGACGAAGACCATCGCCGAGAAGGCGGGGTCGGTGCACCAGTGGATCCCGACGAGTCTTCCGTCTCTGATGTCGCGAGCGACCCGGTCGGATGTCACCTTCGTGTCCAACTCCTACGGGACACTGATCTGGAACTCGTTCATGCCGGCCCCCGACGGGCTCCTCACCTTCTGCAAGTCGCTCGAGGTGATCTCGGTCACGGAGCGGAGCTTGTCGGAGATCGTCGACGAGCTGCCCCCGGTCCATATGGCCCGCCGCGACGTCCGCACCCCGTGGGCCCTCAAGGGCGCGGTCATGCGCCACGTCGCGTCCGCCCCCATCCCGGGACAGCGTGTGCTTGTCGATGGGGTCAAGGTCGTGGGCGCCGATCACTGGGCTCTGGTCATCCCCTATGCAGATGAACCCGAGTGCGGGATCTGGGCAGAGGCCCCGACGCAAGACGAGGCCGAGGCACTCGCCGACCGCTTCGCCGCTCTCGTGCAAGAGGTGGTCGAGACAGGCGAGGCCGAAACCCAGTAAAAAGCATCTCCAACTCATCAAGGAGGTTCGATGGCCACCAAGGTTCCCGACGATCGTTTCTATACAGACCAGCACGAGTGGGCTCGCAAGGACGGGGACAAGATCGTCGTGGGCATCACGGATTACGCGCAGGAGCAGCTCGGCGACATCGTCTTCGTCGGCCTGCCTGAAGCGGGCGCCACGGTCACGGCGGGGGAGTCCTTCGGTGAGGTCGAGTCCACCAAGTCAGTCTCGGATGTCTATTCACCCGTATCGGGCACGGTCGCCGAGCGCAACGCCGCGGTCGAGGCCAACCCCGAGCTCATCAACAACGACCCCTACGGCGAAGGGTGGCTCGTCTCCCTTAACGCCGACGCAAGCGCACTCGAAGGACTGATGTCCGCGGCCGACTACCAGAAGCTCATCGAAGGCCACTAGCAGCGCTGCGCAACAGGACCCCCAGAACGAACGCCGAAGCGAGCATCCGAGCGAAACCGCCCAGGGGCGAGGGCGTAACATGATGTCTCGCGGGCGGTAGACCCGCCGCCCGACAGATCTCCGGGGGGCCCGGGGTTAGGGGCGCGAGATGCTTTTCTATCTACGTGCACGTGCGGTCGCCCGCCACTGTGTTTGGTTGATATCGCTGGTCGTCGTTGCGGGGCTGCTTGCGCCGGTCGCGCACGCGCGTGTCGCTGCACCGGACGACCCCGAAGCGCGCGGTCTTGAAGCTTCAAGCGGATCGAAGGTGGCTGAGGATTACGCGGCGCTTCCGGTCGCGTTCGAACGCAATGAGGGCCAAGCCCCTCCACAGGTCAGATTCCTAGCGCGCGGCGCGGGTTACACATTGTGGTTGACCGAGCGCCGCGCCGTGCTCTCAGTCGAGCGCGAGGCTCACGGACCTAGCGGCGCCTCGGCCCCGGCCGATGCCGTTTCCCTCACCGGGCTCCGAGACCAGGGGTTGCGAGACGTCCCGCGCAGCCACGACTCCGAGATCGTCTCGATGGCGTGGGGAGATCCTGCGCCGGTGAGCGGGCGGCGACCGCTCATCACCAAGATCAACTACCTCTTGGGTGACGATCCGTCGAAGTGGGTCACCGGGGTGCAGACGTTCGAGCGCGTCGTCTACGACGACGTCTATCCCGGCATCGACCTCGTCTTCTACGGGCGTGACGGTGCGGTCGAATACGACTTCGTCGTTGCCCCGGGAGCCGACCCCGCTGCGATCTCGTTGCGCTTCGGTGGCGTCGATGGGCTGTCGATCGGGGACTCCGGTGAGCTCGTCTTAGACCTCGGCGCAACCGAGCTGACCCAGAGCGCTCCGGTCCTCTACCAGAACGGCGGCGGCGCCACGCGGGAGATAGACGGCGCGTTCGTTATAGAGGGACCGAACCGGGTCGGATTCTCAGTCGGCGGCTACGACACGACCCGGACCCTGGTGATCGACCCCACCCTCGTCTACTC
>JBKJYP010000297.1:0-2927 GCA_046715695.1 Actinomycetota bacterium
ACCGTGGACATCACCTATCTAGACGTCGGGCGGACGGAGGAGTCGCTCGAGATAAGGATCGGGGTCGAGAACATGGTCCCGGTTGTCGGGGGGATCCCACAAGGCCCCGGGGTCGAATGGATCTTCTCGGCAGGCAAGCGTTCCTTCCTCGCCGAGGCGGTTGCCGGCACAACGCCCAGGTTCTTCTTCTTCGAGCTCAAGCATCACACCTATGAACAGGTGCAGGGTATAACCGGCACATACGATCCCACGGAAGGCTTCATCCGCATGCTCGTGCCTCTAGAGCTGATCGGCGCGGACCGGGGAAGTGTCGTCAAGGGCTACCACAAACCGTTGAAGATGATCCCGGACAGGGTGAACGGCTCTGATGTCGACGCTCATGTCCATCACGTGAATGGAACCGTGTTCCTGGACGACATGAAGACCTCCAAGTCATTCAGAGTCCCATGAGATCCATAGAAGCACGATTCGCTGTCCTGCTTTGTTTTTCCGTGATGCTCCTACCAGGCGTAGCCGAAGCTCACGCGGCTTATGAGTCTTCCGACCCGGCTTCCGGATCGACGGTGTCGTCCCCGCCCTCCCGGGTGACGACCGACTTCACCGAGCCGGTTGTCGATCAATCGCGGATCGAGGTCTACGACCCATGCGGGCAGCGAGTCGATAACTCGGACTGGATCGTTGCAGCCGACCGGATCACGGTGACGATGTCCGCCGACAAGCAGGGGACCTACAAGGTTCATTTCGCGGTCGTCTCTTCTATCGATGGACACGCAACCGAAGGAGATTTCAACTTCGACTCTTCAGGAGGCTCCGCTTGCGCGGCGGAGACAGACGTGTCGGAGGAGGAGCAGCCCTCCGATGGCGGGGGAGGGTCAGCAACTTCAGGAGATCCGGCACCATCCTCGAGCGATGAGCCGGCCGATGACGAGGTCCGGCCCGAGGCGACCGGGGACTCTTCCGTGGACATTAGCGGAAGGAGAGAGAAGCCGAACCCGCCAGGTCAGAGGGATCGTCCCGAAGAGGCCTCGGTAAGAGGCGATGAGGTCGCGGTTGAGCTCGCGCCATCCTCCGAAGTTGCAGCTGAACGTTTCGACAACGGAGTCCCAGAGGACATCCCATTGTCAGCGCTGGCACTCGCGTTTGGGATCTCAGCTTTGGTTGGCCTGGCGGGCGGCTACATCTATCGCGGGCTCATGGGAGCCACCGACTACTAAGGCCTACTACTTCTGTCCTATGGCTGTTCCCAAGTGGCCCCTCCGTCGGAACTGACATAGAATTTCCAGGCTCTAGACATCTTCCAAGGTCCTCGTCCTGTCGGAAGCCAGTCTTTCCGCTTTGAGGCGAGCGAGCTCTTCCCGTCCATCCCCATGCGGCCTCATAGATAAGGGTTGTTCGGTTCGTCAATCACCTGGATCTCTGTCGCTTCGATGATGTATCGGTCGTCCACTCGAGCAAGAACGCCGACCACTTTCAACCAGCCATCCAGTAACGGCGAGGTTCCATCTGCTGTCATAACGGCAACCGTATGGGGGATCGCATCGGCGGCGCAGCAGAAGACGGAGAACCGCGTCAAGGCGAATGTTCCGGATGGCACAGCCGATGGGTCGGAGACGAAACCTGTTACCTCGACTTCCATGCCTTCCGAAACGCCGAGCGTCGCAGCGTACTTCTCAGAGGTGCTGGCGTACTCGATCTCCGGCAAGTTGACGTCCCCGGAACCGATCGCTCCCGGGCTGAAGCCCGTGGCGGCCGCGAAGGACGATGTTTGCAACTTGCGAGACGCTGCGAGCGAGCCGAGGCCGGGTCGCGGGACCATGAACAGCAGAAGGAAGGGGATCAAAAGGATGGAAGCGCGCAATACCTGTGCCCGATGAGGCCTTGATGCTTGACGTTCGCTAACCGCAAGTTGGGCGAGACCTGCCAGCGTGATGAGCAACGCCCCGACCCAGATTACCCAGCGGGTACGAGGCCCGATGTATCGGAAGATCTCTCCGCCCGCGATCAACCACCAGAAGAAGGCACCCCAAACCGTGAGAACCAGTCCGTTGACCCTGCTCGCAGTCATCTGGTGAACACCTGGAAGATCAGGGAGCCGGCGACAACAATGGGGATCGCCAAGCACGCGAGCTTAAGTACGAATCGCCGAGCGAAAACCGCGCTGTACAGGAATGCCAATTTCAGATCGAGGATGGGTCCGAAGGTTAGGAATGCAAGCTGAGCGCCAAGTGGGAATTGACTGAACGAAACTGCCACGAACGCGTCTCCTTCAGAGCAGAGGGAGGAAACGAAGGCGATCGCCATGAGGGCGAGCGTCCCCACGACGACCGTGCCGGCGATGCCCCCGAGGAGACTCTGGGGGAGGAACGTTTGGATGCCCGCAGACAGGGCGGCGCCGAGCATCAGGAATCTCGCCATGAACAAGAACTCGTCGCTGACGTGCCCCAGGAACCTTTCCCTTTTGCGATGATCCGCGTCTCGATCTTCGGTCCGGGATGCCGGCTTGGCACTCGTTCGCACGAGCTGTTCGGTCTTCTCGGTACCTAGAGTCCATCCCACCGCCATCGCTGTGACGAGTCCCAGGAGACCTCTCCCAACGACCATCTGGGCTCCGAAGCCTCGGGGGGAATAGGCGACCCACGTCGAGATGAGCACGACGGGATTGAAGATCGGCGCTGCAAGCATGAATGCGATACCCGCTGTCGGATCCATCCCTTTCATTAGGAGGCGTCGTGCCACGGGCACAGACCCACATTCGCAGACCGGAAAGGCGAACCCGCCTAGGGCGGCTGTGGGCAGTTGTAATGCAACCGGCAAGCGGGTGATCCGATCCAGGGTTCTATCCGGCACGAAGATCTCGATCGCCGCCGAAACGATCGCTCCGAGGAACACGAATGGCAGCGCTTCGATGAAGATGGCAGTGAAGATCA
>JBKJYP010000298.1:0-7958 GCA_046715695.1 Actinomycetota bacterium
ATATTGGCGCGTTCTGATCAAGTCGATGGGGGCCGGGGGGGCGCTCGAGGGGCGGGTTCGGGCCAGGCCCACCAGCAACCCGGTTGCGGCCATGAGCCCGATCGCGATCGCGAGCTCGGCCGCGATAGTTCGGCGGAACAGCCGGGCCGCACCTCCGTCCTCTCCGTTCTCGGTCGCCCTCTTGAGCCGCTTCTTCACCATGTAGTGGTTGACGCCACCGAGAGCCAGGATCCCAAAGAACAGCGAGATCTTCAGAGCCAGCGTCCGGCCGTACGAAGAATGGATGAGGTCGGCGGGGCTCACGATGTTGAACAGTGATTGGAACGTCCCCGTCACCGCCGCCAAGCCGATCGACCAGATCGCGACGGTCGCGAACCGCGATACGGCGGGCGTCAGTAACGCCAAGCCCTCGTCGGGCGAGTCACTCCAACCCTCGGGCAGGACCACAGCCAAACCCACGATGCCTGCGAACCAAACGGACACGACGACCTGATGCAGCAGATCGTTGCTGAGCGCAAGCACCCTCGGCGACGAGACGGCCGCGTGCCCGGCGAAGGCGCTGGTCACGAACAGACCGAAGCCGAGCAAGATCCAGACGACCCACCATGCCTTGGGGGCCTCGTGCTCATCGTCCGACGCGGAGGCCATGACCCACACACGGACACGACCGAGCAAGACAACGGCGAGCGCCGCGATCAGTGGGAACCTCAACGCGTACCAACGCCCGAAGCTCGTCTTCAAGATGGATCCGATCGAATCCGGGTCGATCTCCTCTCCCGAGAACTCGGAGATGACGGTGGCCTGGAGAAGGAAATAGATCGCCGTCGTAAGGGCCGCTGCGATGAGACTCGCGCGGACGAGCCCTTCCAGCCTCGTAGCGATGCGTCGGCGGCCTTCGTCCCAGCCGGCGCCATGAAGGCGACGGAAGCTCGGGCGCAGGACGAGGAGGGAGAAGATCGGGATCCCGAACACGAGGGCCGTCGCCATGTAGCCCCCCAGCCGAACCAGCGGCAGGGCGATGCTCCGAAGCGTGTCCCCGAGATCCATCCCTACTCCCTGACTATTCCGGTACTTCGGCCGTTCGGTCGGAGCCGCGGGTCGATGGTTCCCCGTTTGCCCTTGCCGGTCGTCAAGACGGCCGGCTTGGCGCACAAGATGACGCCGAGCCGATACGGTTGAGACGTGACATCTTCCCAGGTCGTGCTCGTCGCGGTCACGTCTTCGCTGGTCACGGTGTTCGCCATGCTGTTGGTCGCCTCTCTGCGAAGAGCGAGGCCGCGGGTGCCGACACCGGTCGCCAAACCTCCCGTTGTGGAGGAGCCAAATCCCGCACCCATGAAGCCCACGGCTAGGAAGAAGCCGGTCGCCAAGAAGACGACCAAGACCACCAGGAAGAAGACTTAGACCCGGAAGCCCTTCGCGGCTTCGTCAACGGTCGGCGAGATCGATACCCCTTCGCCGAAGCCCGTGATCGTGAACAGCTTCAGATGCTGTTCCCTCGTGCAAGCGATCGCCAGGTCCCCGCCTGCTTCGCGCAACCGACGGACACCACCCATGAGGGCACCAAGGCCGGAAGAATCCATGAAGGGGACGTCGTCGAGGTCGACAACGACCTTCGTGCTCGTCTGGTCGATCATCGACCCGATGGCATCGCGGAGAGATCCGACGGTGTAGACGTCGAGGTCCCCGGTGGGCTTGAGGACCTTGTAATCACCGGCGTCGTTGATATCGATATCTATCTTCTGCTGTGCCAAGTGGCTCTCCTCCGTTTCGCCGCCGACCACTTCCTACCCAAGTCCTTCGAACTCGAGCACGAGGATCGTCAGGTCGTCGTCGAGCTTACCGGCTGCGAACCGCTCTACATCCTCGACCAGGTCCTGAGCGACCGCAGCGGCCCCGCGGGGGGCCAGGGCCAGCAGGGCGTCGGCCAGACGATGCTCCCCGAAGACCTCGCCGTTAGGGGCCTTAGCCTCCAGGAAGCCGTCTGTGTAGAGGACGACCCGGTCACCCGGGGCCAGAACGAGGACCTCTTCGGTTTCGCCCGGCTCGTCGAACCAACCCAGGACCCGATTCCGGTGGCCCTCGATGTAGTGACCCGTGACCCCGGGGGCCGGAGAGGGTCCGGGTCCCTCGATGATGAAGGGCGAGGTGTGGCCCATGTTGAGGAGCCTGAGCGTGCCGGTGCTGAGCTCGAGCGTCGCATAGATGCATGTCGTGAAGGACTCGGGGTCCGTGGCTTCCTGCAGAGCTTGGTTCGCTTGGGAGACGATCCGCCGAGGACCGGCCCCCGAAGCACGTTCCGACCTCAGCACCGATAGGGCCACGGTCGCCATCAGGGCTGCACCGATCCCTTTCCCCGATGCATCACCGACAACGACGGTCAACTGATCGTCGGTCAGGTCGACGTCGTACCAGTCGCCACCGACCAGATTCGCGAGACGCTGGCTCGGATGGATCTTGACCCCGGGGACCTCAGGGAGGGTGCGTTGCAGGAGGTTCTGCTGGATCGATGCTGCGATCTCGAGCTCGCGGTTCTGCAGGGCGAGCTGCTGCAACCGTTTCAGGCCGGCCTGCATCTCGCCCAGACGCTCGCCCAGCTCCTCGAGCTCATCGCCGGAATGGATCTCGACCTTCTGATCGAGATCGCCCCGGCCGATCGCCCTTGTGGCTTCGACGAGCCGCGACAAGTTGGCCGTCAATCTCTTCGGGAACAGGTAGGCCAAGAGGATCCCGACTGCCAGGGCGCCCACCACGACCACTACGAGGATGACAAGGGTCTGGTTGGCGCGCAGCCGGAGCTCGGCTTCACTCTCGACCACCACGCGATCCTGGGCCGCCGCGAGCTCCTTGCCGATGGCCTCTACCCTAGCGACCAGGGGGGTGCCCTCCTGGCTCAGCACCCTGAATGCCTGGGAGCGCTTGCCCTCGCGAGCCAGTGGGATCACCTCGCGCTCGACCAGGGCTTGGAAGGCGTGCCCCGCCTCGATCATCTCGCGGAGCAGGTCCTTCTCGGTGCCGGTCGTGAAGACCTCACGCGCCCGCTCCTCCAGATACGTCGCCGAGGCGACCTCGTTGCTGTATTGCTCCAAAAGGCTCAGCTCACTCCCGATGAGGTAACCGCGGACCGCACCGGATTGAGCCGTGTAGGAGCGGACGAGCTCATCCGAGGTGATCAGGCCGGGGATCGCGTCTCCCAGGACCTCCCGCTGGACCTCCCTGAAGGAGCCGAAGAGGGCGTAGGTGACCCAGCCCAGCACCGCGATCAGCGCCAGCATCAGCCCGAAGCCGCCTACGAGCTTCCACCGAAGCGACAGCCTCAAGGTCCCACTCTCCCGTCCAAGCAAGAAGTATCCCCGGTGGGGGCAGAATGGGGAGATGTTGAAGAAAGCCCTGGGCCTCGCCGCCCTGGGGGTGGGCGCAGGTGCCTACGCCCTGGCCGAGCCGTTCCGGTTCCGACTCCAGAGCCACAACCTGTGGCTCGGCAAGCCGGGGCCTTCGCTGTCGATCCTTCACCTCTCCGACCTGCACATGACCGGCTCCACACGATCGCTGAGGAGATGGCTGGGCCGGCTGCCCCAGGAACTCAAGATGGTGCCGGACCTGGTGATCGCCACCGGTGACCTGATCAACGACGATGGCGGGATCGAGCCGGCGGTAGAGGTGATGGGTGGATTCGAGGCCCGCCACGGGCTCTTCTACGTCCTCGGGTCCCACGACTATTACCAGTCCCGGTTCCAGTCCTACAGCAAGTACTTCACCGGCCGGAGGAGCCCCGGCAGGCTGATCGAGGCCGCCACCGGCGAGCTAGAGAAGGGTCTGAAAGAAGAAGGGTGGGCACCGCTGACGAACGCCACCGAGGTCCTAGACACCCCTAAAGGGCGGATCCGGCTGGCCGGGATGGACGACCCCTATCTGGAACGCCACGAGATGGGACATCTCCACCGGGCGAGCTCAGACGATCTGGCCGTCGCAGTCATGCACGCCCCGAACATCGTGTCCGAAGCCGCGCTGGCAGGTTTCGACCTGGTTCTGTCCGGCCACACGCACGGGGGCCAGGTGAGGCTCCCGGGGATCGGCGCGATCGTCACCAACTGCACCTTGCCGGCAGCGCTGGCCGGAGGTCCGAACCGCGTCGGGGGGACCTGGCTCCATGCGAGCCCCGGACTCGGGATGAGCCCCTACGCCCCGATCCGCTTCGGATGCCGGCCGGAAGCAACCCTGCTGTGGCTTCGAGGGGGCTCACCGCACTAACATCCCCTCCCATGCACAAGGCCTTGCTCGCGAGCTTCCTGTGCGCGGCGGTGCTTGCCGTCCCTGCTCGGGCAAACGTCCCCCGGGAGAGGGTGTCACCCCCGGGTCAGGTATCCGTCGTCACCCTGAACGCGCGTCAGACGCGCATCCTCGGTGTGTCGAGTTTCAAGACGCTCTTCGAGATCGGCCGGGCCCTGCGATCACGGCCGAGCGCGTTCGACGGCGGGACCTTCGGAGCGGTGATGTCTCCGGATGTGGTCATCGTTCAAGAGATCCGGCAATCGAACCTCGAGATCCTCGCTCGCATGCTGCGCCAGAGATACACGTTCCGATACCTGATCGCGACCCCCGGCGGCACGAGCGCACCGGTCATATACAACTCCGACACGCTCGACCTCCTGAACCAGACCTCGTGGCCGGACGTCTGCACGTCTGCCGATGGGACCGTCGATGGTAAAGAGGATCGCTCCTACCCGATCTTGCACTTCACCGAGAAGGCGACCTCCACAACGTTCGCTTTGGCGGGCATCCATCTCGCCAAGAACTATCTCGCTACTGGGCAGCGCCAGTGCTTCGAGCGCAACGTGACCGCGCTCAGAGGCCAGCTCGCGGGTGAGGCGGGCCCGGTGATCGTCGGGGGCGACTTCAACCGGCGACCCGTCGAGAAAGAGCGCGAGTGCGATCTCAACGAACGCTCGGCACCGCAGACATGGTGGACGTTGATGACCTCGTTAGACGAAGCCGGGCGCGGATTCGATGACGCGGTTCGGCAATGGCATCGAGAGAACGGCCGGACACTTCGCAACCAATGGACGCACGAGCAAGCTTCTAAGTCGAAGACGTGTGTCGGCTTCAAGCGCAACCGGAGGAGCCGCATCGACTATCTGTTCTCATCCGGCGCGACCGTCGCTCAGGCCAGCGCCGATCAACCAGGGTGGGCTGGATCGAAGCCGGGAACGAGGAACCCGGGCGTCTTCAAGTATTCCGATCACAGGTTCGTCTGGGGCCGGTTCGTGCTCTCTGGGCCCCCTCCTAGTGGCCGCCCAGACGCCGACCCGGAGAAAGACGCTTCGGTACGAGTGACTTGGCCGGCGTCCCCATCCGCATCGGGCTACGTGGTGTTACGAGCGCTCGACGGCCAGAACTATCGGTCCGTAGCGCGGGTCCCGGCCGGCACCACCGAGTACACCGATCTCGGAAAGAACCGACAGCGATACCGCTATGCGATCGCCGTCGTGGGAACGGATGGCGGCTGGGGGCGTGAGTCCAGGCCTGTCTTCGTCACGGCGGATGCCACCGGCCCCAGGGTCGTCGCTACCTCACCCTCTGCATACGCCCGTGGCGTGGATCGAGACGAGAAGTTGATCGTTCGTTTCTCAGATGCGGTCGATGCCGACCGCGTAGGAGACGCGGCTATCCGCGTGTGGGCCGGATCGCGACGCATCGGAGGAAGGATCAGGGTCTTGGCCCCCCGCGTCATCGCATTCGATCCCTACGGCAGGTTCCCGGGCCGGCGGACGCTGCATGCCCGAGTCACGCACCTCTGGGACAGAAATGGGAACCGGGGGCCGGACCATCGCTTCCTATTCACGACCAGGCGCGGCCGGCCACGCTGAACTAGCCGGTCCGTTTACTGGCGGGGCGCTCTGAGGTTCCGGAAGTTCGCCGCTTGGATGCTGTAGCTCAAGAGCGGGTGGTCCGGAACGACGGAAGCACCCTCACAGCTGATCGGGGTTACCTCTATCGATACACAGTTGTCCGCGCCGTCGCCAGCGTCGACGGAGTCCGAACCTGCCCCACCGTCGATGAAGTCGTCCCCGGCCCCAGCCTGGATCTGGTCGTCACCCTCCCAACCGAGGACGTAGTTGACGCCGGCGTCTCCGATCAGGATGTCGTTGAAGACCGTGCCGCTAAGGCCTTCGATAGTCGCGAGGGTGTCGGCTCCCTCCCCGGTCGCCGTCCCGGTCGAGAGGTCGGCCGTCAATGGATCGATGGCATAGAAGTCCACGACGTCGAAGGACCCGTCGCCTCCTTCGACCCGGTCGTCACCCGGGCCCGGCACCAACCAGTCGTCGCCACCGCCGCCGTTGAGCAGGTCGTGACCGGCATCGCCGTCGAGGTAGTTGGGGGCATCGTCCCCGGTCAACGTGTCGTCGAAGCCTTCGGAGCCGAAGAGACCTTCCAGGTCGACGAACGTGTCGTTGCCGTCACCTGTCGCCGTACCGGTAGCGAGGTTGGCCGTCACGGGAGCTTCCGCGAACCAATAGACGGCGGAATCGTGACCGAGACCTCCCTCGAGCATGTCGTCACCGCCTTGGCCGATAAGGAAGTTGTCGCCGGAGTCACCCTTGAGGATGTCGGCGAAGGCGGAGCCCTGGAGTGCCTCGACCTCGACGAGGGTGTCGGTTCCTTCTCCCGTAGCGGAGCCGGCCTCGAGGTCGGCGGTTATCGCGGTCGGTGCGAAGGAGTAGGACATCACATCGAAGCCGCCGCCGCCGACGATGAAGTCATCGCCTTCGTCTCCGGTGATGATGTCGATGCTGTCGCCGCCATCGATGCGATCGTCACCGCCCTCGCCGAAGAGGATGTTGGAGAACTCATCGCCCGCGATCACGTCTGGGAGCTCGGAGCCGGCAACGTGCTCGATCCGCGTGAACGTGTCGGTGCCCTCGGCGGTCGCACGACCCGCGGCGATGTCTATCTCGACCGGACGTTTCGACGACCCGTAGAGGATCACGTCCGCCCCGGAACCTCCCGAGAGCCGGTCACGTCCCGGTCCCGGTCCGACGAGGTCGCCGCCCGCGCCAGAACAGATGCGATCGTCGCCGCCCTTGCCTTGGATGAAGTCGTCCCCACCCAGGGCGACGATGACGTCGTCCTTCTTCGTTCCCCTGATCTCATCGACTCCCGCAGTACCGACGATGGTCGCCACCTTGCCCAAACACTTAGGCCGTGCATGGGCCGGGGTCACCTGAAGGATCGTGAGCGCGAGCGATGCAGCCAGAAGAGCCGGGAGGGTCCGTCGAGAGATTTCCATCTGACAGGTATAGCAGTAACCGGGGACCTCCTAGTGCCCCGGAAGGATGGTCGTGAGGAGGTGCTCGATCTCGGCCAAGAGACCCTCGATGCTCGCCTGGAACCGAGCGACGTAGACCTGGCTGGTCGAAGTCGATTCCTCCTCCGATATCGAAGGGGGATCGACCGGTGCGGGGACATCGGGTGGGACCGGTGGAAGATCCAGAGAGGGGTCTGGGAGAGAGGGGGCTGGGTCCGAGGCGACCACATCTGTCACCGTTTCCACCGTGGAGCTCACCGTTCCAACTGTCTCGTCGACCGTTTCCGTCACGGGGTCGAAGACGGAGTCCAAGATGTCTCCACCGATCCCGGCGGCCGCGGACCCTTGCCATAGAGCCAGGAACATGGTGGACGTCAACAAGATCCGGGCTGTTCGACGCAGCATGTGCGACCCCTCTCAGCCTAGCTTCGTGCTGGGTTCGACGCTGCTCTTCGACAACGTCCTCAACTGAATCAATCTTCGGCCATCAAGGGACGAACAGGATGGTCACTTCTAGCCATATCTGTGTAGTTCTACGTAGCCATCTATGAACCAGCCTCGGCCGGCGTGTGTGGGGCGGATGAAGGTCGGCGGCTATGATGTGGTGATACGGGAAGTGGCGCAGTTTGGCAGCGCGCTGCGTTCGGGACGC
>JBKJYP010000299.1:0-3687 GCA_046715695.1 Actinomycetota bacterium
GATCGCCACCGTATGGGCGACGAACAATCGTCCAGGGGTCCACGGCCGCCGGGTCCGGGCCGGTCGGTAGGCCGCCACGCCTAAGGCCCCCAGGAGGCGTTGTCCGGCCACGTCCAAGGCGTACAGAAATCCTGCCGAGCCTGACCGGGTCCCGCCGACCCTTCGGCCGAGACGGGCCAGGAGTCGTTGGTTCTCTAGACGGGCCAAGATGCGGCGTCTCTCGCGGGAGCCAACATCGCTGAAATGGAGACGCTCTAGTTGAGAGCCCGAAGCCAGCCGGACCCGCTCGAAGGTCGCAAGGACGTCTCGCTCCCTGGGTGACAGTTGCTCGGTTAAGGCTTCAAGACGAGAGCGGGTGATGTAGGGGGTCGTCATGAGTCGCGCTCCGAATCTAGCCAGACAGTCGTTGGCTGAATCGCCTCCGCCATAGGGAGTGACCTGGGCAAACGTGTTTGCGGACTCGACTCGACCGGACGTGCGAGCGGACGTTTCATGACGTCCTCCGCTGGCGACCGATCGGGCCAGGACCGGGTCGCTCCCCGTGGCGTTTGAAGATGTCGGCTTCAACCGCGTTGCGGTCGCGTCCCCATTGTGAGCGCGAGGTTTCCCGAATTGTGGATGCATGTCCTAATGGCAGGGACGGCGGCAGGGCGATGCCGGTCACTGGGGCCGCCACGCCCGAGTCGACGGCGAGTTTGGCCACTACCTCGAAGCGGTCCAAACCCTGCAGGTCTTGAGCCTCGAGATGTGGCGACAGCTCCTTGGCGAACACCCGGGCATCAGCCGCGCTGGTCTGGAAGATGACGCGACTACCGGCGTTGGCGAGCACGGCCGTCCTGAGTGCGAGCGGCAGCTGGGCGAGATGCTGATGGCTAAGGGTTAGGGAACACCCAGCGCTGCGCGCTTGAACGAGCACATCAGCAAGATCCGATGGCAAGTTGAGGAAGTCCTGCGCCTCATCGATGTAGGCGAAAAATGGACTGCGATCTGCCTGCGGCAACCCAGCTCGTTTCTGGATGCTCTGCCACAGCCGCGCCATCACAAGTGAACCGAGCAGAGCCGAGGCTTCCTCTCCCAGCCGGCCTTTGGACAGATTGACCAACAGCACCTTGTTTCCGGCGATGACATGGTCGAGGTCGAGCCGCCCATCAGTTTGGCCAATGACGTTGCGGATTCGGCGCCTTAGGAAAAAACTGCGTAGCTTGTTCATCACCGGGCCGATCGCGGCCGCCCGTTCGGCGTCGCTCATCCCTTCGTACCAAGCCCAGAAGGGACCGAGACCCACGGGATCATCAAGGCGGCCGACTAGCCGTCTGCGGAAACTTGGGTCGGTTAGAAGTAGGGGCACCTCGCACAACGTCATGCCGGGTTCGGTAACGAGCGTTAGCAACGCCGAGCGCAAGATGTCGTCAGTCCGTGGTCCCCAAAACGCTTGATAGAGGCGATGGAAGATGCCGACCAACTGGTCGACCAGCAACTCCGAAGATTCGCTCGCCCCCGCAAGCAGATTGAAGCCGACTGGCCGGCCCTCATCGCTGGGATCAAGCACGATGACATCGGCCGCCCGGTCCAGCGGCACGCGATCTAGCAGGTCGTCAACAAGGTCACCTTTGGGGTCGAGCAGAGCCATGCCGCGACCACTGGCGATGTCTTGACTCATGAGGTTCAAGAGCAGCGTTGATTTCCCGACCCCGGTCGGACCGCAGACGTGAAGGTGCCGCATGCTGGCCGCAACAGACAGTGCCAGCGGTCGCTCTGCTCCGGGGAAGTTGGCTCGTGCAAGCACGCGCCCATGCGATGGGATCTCTGGTGCGGGCGGGAGCAAGCGACAACCACCAAGCTTCAATCCCGGCAGCGCGGCCTTTCCCAGCGGGAAGGCGACAAGACCGGTGAGTTCAGCCGCGTTCAGTGAGATCGGGTAGTTGAGCAGCGGCAAGGAGCGCCGGGCGATACGTTCAGCGATGGCCCGGCTCGCGCCGGCCCTTCGAAATAGGTGGGCGCCCGGAGCGTTAGCCAGATGGAAGCTGGCCAGCACTCGCTGCATCAGCTGGCGCTGGCGACTTCTGTCCTGTGCTCCAACGCCAACTCGTATCGCTGCGGCGAACAACGGGTGTGCTTGCTTGTCCCGCCGGGCCTTGATCTCTTCGGGGTTTGGTACGCGTGCCGGGACCCCTTTGATTAGAGGCACGAGCGTGGCTGAGCCTGCGTCCGAGCGAGATGCGGCCGGTAGCGGACCGATGGGGCTGAGGACGTACTGCAGCGTGACCGCCTCCTCCTGCCCTTGCAGGGGGAACAGTCCACTCAAGAGGCCTCTGGCGATCGCCTCCGGTTGGTCAATCCGCAAGGGTCGAGTGCTATCCGAAAGGCCGAGCTCGGTTGCGTGGTCCGGGGACGGGCCTCTCCCCGGCGCTTCTTGTTCGACTCGAACGCTAGGCATGGAGGCACGTAGTTGCGCGGTGACGATGGGCGCCAACGACCGGCTGGTTATAAGACGATGGGAGATGCCATCCTCGGTGGCCGTAACTTCGATGACCACAGCACGAACGGAGGTGGGTCGATGCCAACGAGGGGCGACCAAGCCGGCGAGGCCAGCGATGAAGTTCGTCACGGCGGAGTGTTCGACTTGAAGCGGGAAGCGCAAGGTGTAGACGACCGACGTGTCCTGCCATCTGCGTGTATTGCTTGCACGGATCGCGACCACTCCCGCCGGAAACAGCACGCCCGCGATCAAGGCCAGCCATAGCATCTCCGTCATTTCTTCTTGTCCCTCTTTGCCGCTTCCTCTTCTTCCTGCAGTTGCTGGGCGAGGGCGATGAGGGCGAGCACGTACAAGCGCACGTTGGGCTTGGGGTTGGCGACTGCTGTCACCTTGATCTCGTGTTTCACGGCTCGTCCCTCCTTTCGGTTATCGCGTCGACGACTGTCGACTGAGGCTGCGGTGGCGTCGGCTGCAGACGCGATTACGGCTCGCCCTCTCTTATCGTTTTACCGTCGACGGACGTCGACATCGTTGGGCAAAGTTCTGAAAACGCGCCATCGAACCAAACGAAATCTTGGAACCGCGAACTCACCTTCGCCATGTCCCAAGCACGTAGAGGATGAGGTTGACCAGCACCGCCACAAGCACGACAAGAGGCAGCAGCGGAGTCAACAGACGTTCGAGGATTTGCAAGGCGACGATGCCAAGGGCGGCCCAGATCGCCCACCTGGCCAGGGTTCTCACGACGGAACATGCGAGCGAACCCCGGCGCCAACCAGGCGCACAGAGAAGAGTGGAGGCGTCATGGGGTTGTTGTCTCACGCCTGGAGCCGCCCCAAAAGCATAAGCACGATAATCAGGGCATGCCTAACGACTACTTCCCGACCGGGCCGTTTGTCTCCCGGCTGCCTGATAGGGGGCCTCTGGATGAAGCGCGGGAGGCATTTTTGTTAAACAGCCCAGCGACCACCGCGCGTGCCTACCGGAACGATCTTGAACACCTCTTCGAGTGGTGCGAAGGGGAGGGTTTTGATCCCCTCAAGTTGACTGAGACTCTGGTTGGCTCGTACGCCGAGTCGCTCCAGGAAGAGGGCTACGCGAAGTCGACGATCGCCCGACGTCTCTCCGTCCTTCGGAGGTTCCTTCAGTTCACGAAGGACCAGCGACCTCCGGGTTCCCACCCTTGAATCTGCCTACCTCTTTAAAGG
>JBKJYP010000300.1:0-9095 GCA_046715695.1 Actinomycetota bacterium
GATGCGAAGCGAGTTGTCGATCGACTCCGAGGACGAGGTCCTCGCTGAACTCGCTCGCACCGGGAACGACCTCGCACTCGAGGCTCTCCTCCACCGCTACCGCAACCATGCCCGCGCCAAGGCCCGCGTCTACTTCCTGGCCGGAGCCGACCGTGAGGACATCGTCCAGGAAGGATTGATCGGACTCTTCAAAGCGATCCGCGACTTCCGGCCGGCCAAGAACTCGTCCTTCCGGGCCTTCGCCGAGTTGTGCATGACCCGCCAGATCATCACCGCGATCAAGACGGCTTCCCGCCAGAAGCACGTGCCGCTCAACAACTATGTGTCGATCGGCCGCCCGGTCGGCGGTACCGGCGAGGAACGATCCCTGGAAGAGGAGATCGTCGGGAAGGAGGTTCTCGACCCCGCCGACCTGATCGTGTTTGCCGAAGAGATCACCGGCATCCGAGACTCCATGGCCCGGGTGTTGTCGGATCTCGAAGCCGAGGTCCTCAAGATGTACATGGACGGCCAGTCGTACCAAGAGATAGCCGACGCCCTAGGCCGCCACGTGAAGTCGATAGACAACGCCCTCCAACGCATCAAGAAGAAGCTGGAGCAATACCTAGAAACGTCTCGTTAACCAGCCGAAACTGACACACCGCATCACTAGCATCAAGAGATGCAGAACAAGTTCGACCTGCCCACCTCGATCCCGATCAAGCCGGTTCTGGTTCCGGCCACTCAAGCCAAGCCGGCCGGTCGGCATCCCAAACTGGTAGGCGACATCGCTCAGGCAAAAGTGCTTGCCGCTCTCGTCGGGGTCTATGACAACGTCCTCATGCCTTTCGGAGAGAACTCGCGGTATGACTTCGTGGTTGAGGATGGTGACCGATTCTTACGGATCCAATGTAAGAGCGGGCGACTCCGTAACGGAGCTATTCTGTTCGCTGCCTGTAGTTCGAACTATCACCATCCAAACAATCAGGGAACGAAGTTGTATCAGCACCCCTATCGGGGCCAGGCAGACCTCTTCTCTGTCTACTGTCCCGATACCGAGGCGGTTTACCTGATCCCAGTGGACGATGTGGGGATGCGCCGTGTGGCCCTGCGGGTAACGCCGCCGCGGAACAACCAGGCGAAAAAGATACGCTGGGCCAAAGATTTCGAGATCTAGGCCGGGTTAGCTCATTTGGTAGAGCAACGGTTTTGTAAACCGTAGGCGGTCGGTTCGATCCCGACACCCGGCTCGTGGAGACGCCTCGTACCGATACCGCTTGGGATACCGCGCTCGCGCAACTCGACGAGGTCGCGGAACTCATGGGCTTGGCCCCCGGCGTGCACTCCATCCTCAGGGCCCCAAAGCGGACGCTGATCGTTTCGGTTCCCTTCCGGATGGACGACGGCTCGACACGAGTGCACGAGGGTTTCCGGGTCCACCACAACGTGACGAGAGGCCCGGCCAAGGGAGGGATCCGTTACCACCCCGACGTCGGGCTCGACGAGGTCAAGGCCCTGGCGATGTGGATGACGTGGAAGTGCGCGATCGCCGGCATCCCCTTCGGCGGGGCGAAAGGCGGGATCACCGTCGACCCCCGAACGCTGACGAGGAACGAGGTCGAACGGATGACGCGCCGATACGCGTCCGAGATCCTTCCTCTGATCGGCCCGGAGCGCGACATCCCGGCCCCCGACATGAACACCGACGAAGAGATCATGGCGTGGATCATGGACACCTACTCACAGAACAAGGGGTACTCGGTTCCGGGGGTCGTAACAGGAAAGCCGGTTTCCATCGGCGGCTCGAAGGGCCGTGGAGGAGCGACATCGAGAGGCGTCATGTACATGGTGTTCTCGACTCTCAAGACACTCGGGCGCGGCGTCGAAGAGATCTCGGTCGCCATCCAGGGTTACGGGAAGGTGGGTGGGTTCGCAGCCCAACTCCTCCACGACGCCGGTTGCCGCGTCGTCGCGGTGTCCGACGTGGACGGCGGCCTCTACCGAGAGCGAGGGCTCGACCCCGAGGCCATCAACCGTCACAAGAATGAGGCCGGAACCGTGGCCGGCTATCAGGGTGGCGACGCCATCACGAACGATGAGCTCCTCGAGGTCGACTGCGACGTGCTCATCCCGGCCGCGATCGAGGGCGTCATCACTGTCAAGAATGCAGACAAGATCCGAGCGAAGGTCGTCGTCGAGGCGGCCAACGGCCCGATCACGTTCGAGGCCGACAAGATCCTCAACGAGCGGGGCATCTTCGTGGTCCCGGACATCCTCGCCAACTCCGGAGGGGTGACCGTGTCCTACTTCGAATGGGTCCAAGACATCCAGGCCTATTTCTGGTCCGAGGAGGAGGTCAACGATCGCCTCCGCCAGATCATGGAGAAGGCTTTCGCCGAGGTCCACGACTTCGCCACCGACAAGGGCTTGACCATGCGCCAGGCCGCCCACTGGATAGGGGTCGGCCGGGTCGCCGAGGCCCACCTGACCCGGGGCCTTTTTCCGTAGACCCGGACGCTAAATCCACTTTCTTGACAGGGGTACCGCCTAACCTGGCCAGATGGAAGAACTGACTGCCCGGGAAAAAGAGATCCTGGATTTCGAGCGCTCCTGGTGGAAGCACGCCGGCGTCAAGGAGCAGGCGATCCGGGACCGCTTCGACATGTCCGCCACCCGCTACTACCAGCTACTGAACGACCTGCTGGAGAAGCCGGAGGCGACCACCTATGACCCCATCCTGGTAAAGCGCCTCATCCGTTTGCGGACCTACCGCCAGCGCCAGCGGGTGGCCCGTCTCCTCGGAGCGGAGTACTCGCCGGGGAAGAGGTAGAGCATGGGACAACATTCCTCGGGCAATAGCTGGCCCTACGTCCGCTCGATGATCGGCTGGTTCCTCCCCTGGGTCCTCATCGCCGGCGTCGTCGCTATGGCCGTCTGGGTGGCGGTCGACGTGGTGGGGAAGGAGCCGGAGGGCCCCCAGACGGCAGCCGTGACGGACACCCAAGTAGAGACACCCGAGCCGGCTCCCGAGGAGACCGAGTCCGAGGAGCCGATCCCCGAGCCGGCCGAGACGCTCGAGGAGATCATCGAGACCCCCGAGCCTGAGCTCATCACCGAGGGGATAACCGTCCAGGTCCTCAACGGCACACCGGACGATGCGGTCGATGAGCGCGTCGCCGACGAGCTCGCTCAGATGGGCTTCGAGATCATCGCCATCCAAGACTCTTCCCGGACCTACTCGGAGACAACCGTCTTCTATTCGAATCCCGAATCCGAGGAGTCGGCTACTGCTCTCGCAGAGCAAGAGGGTTGGGTCGTCGAGCCGAAGCCGGAGAACCTCTCGTCCGACGTGGACATCCATGTCGTGGTCGGAGTCGACGAGCTCTAGCTCTTCGCCCTGACCTCGATCTGTAACGAGAGGTCGAGGACCCCGGCCAACGGTTGCTCGGACCGATCTGGCTGAGCGATGCGAACCTCGAATGACCCGTTCACCTCGATACGTGCTTCTCGTAGCCGGCCCCGATCCAGGTCCATGAGCGCCGTCCCGCTCGATGACACGGTTCCGGTGAGCGAAGCATCACCCTGAGGAAGAGTGGTCCTCCACACGGCAGGCCCATCGACCGAGGTGGCGATGCGCGCGCAAGGAGTCCCATCTATCCGATCGAGCCCGGTCAGAGCTCCGACGGTGGTGGACTGATCGAACATCGAGGCCCCCGCCGTCCCGCGCGCCTGCCAGTCCTCGCCCACCTCGACCTCTCCGGCAGGCAGGAGGGGGCGGAAGCTTCCGATGAAGGCGGTTTCCTCGGGAGTGAGATCTATAGCGGGCGATCCCCCCACCGAAAGCACTCGCACAACGCGTCCCGTGGCATCGACGCGAAGCGAGAACGCCCTCACCTCGGATCCCGGAGAGCTCAGGTTCTGTTCGGTGATCTCGTCGGGACGGATCAGGACATCGAGGATCGCCCCGTCGGCGTCCACGGACCTGACCGTTTCCTCGACCTCGGCGGTCATCCGGTAGGTGCCGTGCCCCCGGGTGCCGTCGGAGAACGTCCATCCAGCCAAAGCCGTCGCCGTCAGCGACGCGCTATGCGTTTCCCCCACCGCGTAACGGTAGGTGAGCACGATCGTGTCGGGGCGGCAGGCGACGAAGATCAGGGATAGGGCGAGCAAACCGGCATGGACGCGCACGATTACGCTGCTCTTCATGGTCGACCCCCTGGTGGAACCGTTCCTCGCCTCCCCGCAAGAAGCCGGCCTCTTCCTCGATTTCGACGGGACCCTATCCGAGATAGTCCATATGCCGGCCGACGCTCGACCGTTGCCGGGCACGAGTGAATTACTGGAAGAGCTTGCATCGGCCTACAAGGTCGTAGCGATCGTGTCGGGGCGATCTGCTTCCCAACTGGTGGAATGGCTGGGACCGGATATGGAGATCTGGGGTGTGCATGGTCTCCAGTACGCGTCGAGTGGCGCGACCAATTGGACGCGCGACGCCGAGCCTTTCGTCGGCCTGATGACCGACGTGAGAGAAGAGGCGCGCCGACGGATGGATGAGCTTGGTATCGAAGGGACTGTGCTCGAGGACAAGGGGATCATGCTCGGACTCCACTTCCGTGGCGCGGCGGAACGTGAGGCGGCTCAGGATGCCCTCGACGCGGTGGCCGAGGACCTCGTGAAGATGTTCGGTGTAACGCGCGCTGGGGGCCGGCTCGCTTTCGAGCTGCGGCCCCCGATCGATGTGAGTAAGTCGATCGTCGTACTGGAACGTAGCCGTACCGCAGAGTTACGTGCCGTGGCGTTCGCCGGCGATGACCGTGTCGACCTCCCTGGATTCGATGCGCTAGACGAGCTGGCTCGCGAAGGAGTTGCAACACTCAGGATCGGCGTCGATTCACCGGAAGCCCCAGCTGAGCTCCTCGAGCGCGCCGATATCGTTGTCGATGGTCCGCAGGAAGCCGCAGAGCTCCTGCGCACCTTCATCCCGCGTGGCTGAGGAGCCAGCCTCGAGGTTCCTCTCCGGCCACGACCTTCTCCAGATCGTCCATCTGCGCATGGATCCAGCCTGAGGGGGTCCGCGGGCCCAACCTCTCTCGCATCGCCGATGTTCGCTCTTGCCGCTCCGCCGGATCCATGGTGATCGCTCGTTCGAGCGCCGCGCACGTCTCCTCCAGGGACGAGGGATCCTCTATGGCTATCGACCCGTCGCCGAGCTCGTCGAACGACCCCGCACGCCGGGAGAGGACGAGGGCCAATCCATCCCGGCTCGTGCAGACAGCCTCCTTGGAGACGAGGTTCATCCCATCCATCCTCGGGTTGACGATGAGCGCGTCGGCCACCGCAAGGAGACCGATCGAACGGTCGTAGTCGTCGTCGAGATACAACGTCACGCTGTCGGGGTGCCGGTCGTTGACCGCCGCAGCGGCAGCGACAACGTCGTCCCGATAGGCCTGGTACTCGGGCATGTCCGCACGAGATGGGTAGCAGCACGCCACGAACCCAACCTCCGTGGACATCTCCGGGTGCCGATCGAGCAGGAGCCCGAAAGCTTCGAAACCAAGGGCGATGTTCTTTGACGGTTCCAGCCTGTCGGCGCGTCCGAGAAGGAATGGCGCTTCCAGCGCCGAGAACTTCTCCATCCACTTGCCGACGGCCGGCCGCAATGATCGCTGCCAAAGACCGGGGCAGTCGATCTGGATCGGGTAGCTACGCACCCAAGCCTGGCGCCCACCCGAAGACACGGTCCCCGCTCGGAGATCCACATCACCGATCGATCCCGCCGAGTTCAGGAAGCCCTGACACCAAGCCGGGACATGGAAGCCGACTATGTCTGAGGCGGCCAGCCCCGAGACGAAATCGAGTCTGATCTCCTCCGGCAGAACCCCGAGCCCGACGTCTGAGAACGCGGAATGAGTGAAATGGAGGATCCGAACGTCGGGGCGGCTTTCCCGGACGAGTCGAGGCACGAGCGACAGGTGATAGTCCTGCACCAAGACCCGGGCGTTGGGAGCCGCCGAACGGCAGATAGCTTCCGCGAAGGCTTCGTTCACCGGTACGTACGCATCCCGCCATGCTTTCAGCGGTTCGGACATGTGCTCTTGGACCCCCACCTCCTCGGACAAGCCATGCAGCGCGAACCACAGCATCCGATTCGACACATCGTCGTAGTAGGTGCGGTACGTCTCCGGATCTAGATCGAGCAACTCCAGCTTGTAACCGAGGTCGCCTCGCACCTCGTCGACCGTTCCCGATGTCATCGCTATCCGGTCAACGGGGGAGGTGGCCGCGCATATCCACACGGCGCGGTCTCCCAGGTCTCTCGCAACCGGGTGGAGGGCCCCCGACAGGCCCACCGCCCCCCGCTTGTGATCGATGACCCCGTCGTGCTGGGTGAAAGTCACCGGGCCGCGATTCGACGCGAGAACCACGTCGAAGGACCGGCTCAACGGCATACTGTGCCCGTGGTAGCGCCCGGACCTCCCCGACTTCCGCCCGGCGAGAGACTCCGAAGAGCGGGCATGGCGGCCTGGTCGATGATCGGGTTGCTCATCCTTGCCGGCTTCACTCTCTGGCTGCTCCTCAAGATCCGGGTCATCTTCCCGCCGCTTGTGCTTGCTCTCCTAATCATCTACCTGCTCAACCCCATCGTCAGTCGCCTCGAGGAGAGGCGCGTGCCCAGGGCCGCGGGGGCCGTGCTCGCCTACATAGTCGTGTTCGGCTCTCTGACTCTCATCGTGATCGCATTGGTCAACCCGGTCTCCAACCAGATCGACAAGTTCAGTGAGGACTGGCCGGAGTTCCGATCCGAGCTCTTCGGCTTCGTGGACGACACGGCTTCCGGCCTGGAGGATCGTTTCGGCCTTCAGCTCGACACAACTCAAGTGGCGTGCCTGCTCGGTGTCGAAGAGAGCGCGGACGTACACGTCCCCTCCGATGCTCAATGTGATGCGGTAACGGAGGATCTGCGCAACTCGATCACGTCGCATGCCGACCGACTCACAGAGATCGGCGGCACGGTTCTCGAGATCGTCTTGATATTCATCCTTGCTCCATTGCTTGCTCTCTATCTGCTCATCGACCTCCCACAGCTTCAACGCGACATGGTCAATCTCTTTCCCGGGTCACAACGAGACGAGGTTGCCGACCTCGGTTCCAAGATCGGGCAGACGGTTGGGGGTTTCTTCAGGGGCCAACTTTTCGTCGCCATCATCGTCGGCGTCATGTCTGCGATCGGTTTCCGCATCATCGGTTTGCCGTTCTGGCTCGTGATCGCATCCATCGCGGGGCTCACGAACCTCATCCCGTTGGTGGGTCCCTTCATCGGTGGAGGCCTCGGCTTCCTGATCGGTACGGTCACCAACGGGGTCGGGCTGGGCCTGAAAGCCGTTCTGGTTGCGGTGGTCGTGCAGCAGATCGACAATCACATCATCAGTCCGAACGTCATGAAGCGAACCGTTCAGTTGCATCCCGCCACGGTCATGCTCTCGATCCTCGCCGGAGCGACGATCGGCGGCTTCTGGGGGGTTCTTCTCGGCGTTCCCGCCGTCGCTGTCGCCAAGCTCTTGTTCGGGCACCTCTGGGCAACGCGCGTGCTGGGTGTTGAGGTGTCACCGCATGCTCCGGCGCGAGACGTGGACCCGAGCGCCATGCCCGAACCCGAGACCTAACCGAGCAGAGGCCCCATCGGGGGGCGTTCGACGATCTCTATCTCCGATCGCAAAGGGGTCCCGTCCTCTTCGAACTGCAAGAGTGCTCGCATCGGCTCCTCCACCAGCTTCATCCGGCCCTCGGATTCGAGGCGGGTCATCGCAGCATGAAGGATCTCGGAAGCCATCCGACCGAGGTGCGTGAGCGGATGTGCTCGGTCGATCCGTGACCCGAGGTCGGCCTGACCTATCGATCCGGGGCCGAACCGATCGGAAACGTCGACGAGCAGCCCGAGCTCGACCGCGTAGCCGGTGAAGAACGGGATCTGGAGGAATGCCTCCCGGCGCCCCGCATACTCCCCCGACAGCGGCTGCACCATGCCCGCGAGGTGAGGCCAGAAAGAGTTCAGCAGCGGCCGCGCCAGGATCTCCGTGACCCGGCCCCCATCGGTTCCACCAGGATCGGTCTTTGGCCTCGCGTAGTACCCCTTCGTCATCACGAGGGCATCGTCCCGCAGCAGCGGCTCGACCAGCCGGGTGACGAAGTGGGGGCCGAAATTCAGGGTGTCGGAATCGAGCCACACGATGATGTCTCCGGTGCTGACGGCAAGGCTCTTCCATAGGGCCTCCCCTTTGCCTCCGGCACGAGGATCATTCAGCTCGGCTCGGATGGATCCGACCCGGTAGACGTCCGCGCCGGCGCCGGCCGCGATCTCTCTCGTACCGTCGGTCGAACCGGAGTCCACGACGACGAGTTGCGTAACGAGCCCGCCCATGAGCTCGTCCCGAACCGACGAGCAGATGGCTCCGATGGTGGCGGCCTCGTTGAGGGCTGGCAGACATACCGTGACGGTGGGAGGCATAGGCGGGTCACCGACCCTACTAGTCTGTTTGCGCTATCCAACCAACGAAAGACCCCGGAAGGAGCAAGCCCATCAAGTTCGTGACGGGTCTGAAGTGCCGTGAGTGCGGTCGTGAGTATCCGATCGTCCCTCAGCACGTGTGCGAGATGTGCTTCGGCCCCCTCGAGGTTGCCTATGACTACGAAGGGCTGAAGGGCTCCGTCACGCGAGCTTCGATCGCGGAGGGTCCGTTCTCGATGTGGCGCTATGCCTCGCTGCTCCCGGCCCCCGAGGAAGGACGCATCGACATCGGCGCGGGCTGGAGCAGGCTCCGCCCCGCCCCCCGCCTCGCCGCCGAGCTGGGGCTGAAGAAACTCTGGATCAAGGATGACGGCTCGAACCCGACCCACTCATTCAAAGACAGGGTTGTCTCTCTCGCTCTGTCGGTGGCTCGGTCATTCGGATTCGATGTCGCGGCATGCGCTTCGACCGGCAATCTTGCGAACGCGGTTGCGGCGCACGCGGCAGCAGCCGGTATGCGTAGCGTCGTCTTGATCCCCGCAGACTTGGAAGCCGGGAAGATCGCGGCGACCACCGTCTTCGGTGGTGTCGTGGTCGGCGGTAACGGTTC
>JBKJYP010000301.1:0-3427 GCA_046715695.1 Actinomycetota bacterium
CGCTCATAGCTGAGGTGGTCGAGGAACTCGTCGACCAGCTTGTCGAAGCGGGGCGCCCTGCCGGTAGCGGAGGGACTTCGGTCCCTGACCACCAGAGCTAGATGAGCTCGGCCAGGGGGGTGAAGGGTAGCGAGTGGGCCTCGGCCACCGGCTGGTAGACGATGGCCCCCTTGTAGGTGTTCACCCCTTTGGCGAGCGCGGGATCGTTGCGGACCGCATCCTCGAGCCCGGCCTCGGCCAGCTCGATCACGTACGGCATGGTCGCGTTCGTCAGCGCATAGGTAGATGTGTGCGGCACGGCTCCCGGCATGTTGCCGACGCAGTAATGGACGACGTCGTGAACGACGTAGGTCGGGTCGGAATGGGTCGTCATCTTGGAGGTCTCGAAGCACCCGCCTTGGTCGATCGAGATGTCGACCACCACGCTGCCCGGTTTCATCTCCTTTATGACGTCTTCGGTCACCACGATGGGCGCCACCGCTCCGGGCACGAGGACCGCTCCGATCACGAGGTCCGCCGACACGACCGTCTCCTCCACCGAAAGTCGGTTCGAGGCCAAGGTCAGGATCTTGCCCTGGTGGATCCGGTCGATCTCACGCAACTTGTTGATGTTCTTGTCCAGGACGATGACCTCGGCCTCCATGCCCTGTGCTATCCAGGCGGCGTTCAGTCCCGACATCCCGGCCCCGATCACGACGACCTTGCCGGGGCGCACCCCGGAGACCCCACCCAGCAAGACCCCGCTCCCGCCGTTCGAACGTTCCAGCGAGTAGGCCCCGACCTGGGGGGCCATGCGTCCCGCGACCTCGCTCATCGGCGCCAGGAGAGGTAGCGAATGGTCGGGCAGCTCGACGGTCTCGTAGGCGACGCCGGCCGTCCCGGACTCGATCAGTGCCCGGGTGACCGGCTCGCTCGCGGCGAGATGGAGGTAAGTGAAGAGCAAGAGCCCCTCGCGCAGGCGCGGGAACTCCTCGGGGATCGGTTCTTTCACCTTTAGGACCATGTCCGCATCGGCGAAGACCGTGTCGGCGTCGGGGACGATCGAGGCCCCTGCCTTCTCGAAATCTGCATCGGGGATCGCGGAGCCGAGCCCGGCTCCCCGCTCGATCAGGACCGAGTGGCCGTGGACCACCAGCTCTCTCACGCCGGCGGGCGTGATGGCAACTCGATATTCGTTGTCTTTGAGCTCTTTGGGGACCCCGACCCGCATGGGCGCGACCTTACGTCAACCGACTGCTCCCCGCCGGTCCACCCGGGGAGGGCTAGAGTTGGCCGGTCGGTGGCGGACCCTTCGAAGGGATGACGATGGCGGCTCCCCGGATCGAGCGCTGGTCGCGAGGCAGTGGTGTGATCGCGGTGATCGGGTTCCTGCTCCTCTACTACGTCGGCGGCACGCCGCCCCCCAGCGATGCGCCACCGATCGACATCGCCAACTACTTCTCGCAACTGAGCAAGTTCTCGTCCGTGCTCTACACACTGATCGCCGGGATCGGGGGCCTCGCCTTCCTGATCTTCATCGGGACCCTCAGGAACCTGCTCGATGAGGTCGAGAGCGTCGTCGAGACCAGGGGTCAGCCCCCGAGGCTCAGCGGTATCGCCTACGCGGGTGGACTGATATTGCTTGCCCTGTCCTTCACCGCGAACGCCGTAACGAGTGCGGCGATCGCCCGTTCGGCGGAGGCCGGGCTCGAGATCTCGACTGCCGTGTTGTTCTTCGACCTCTCCAACTGGCTGTTGATCTACTCCGCGATCGGCGGGGCGGCGATGCTCGGGGCCAGCGCGATCCTGGGGATCCGGACCGGCGTTCTCCCGACCTGGCTCTCGTACCTGGGCCTCGCCGGCGCGTTCATCGTCCTCGTGAGCTTGGGCGTCACCTCAGTCGGGATCGCGGTGTTCCCCGCGCTGATGACCTGGGTCCTCGCCGCCAGCGTGATCCTTCTGAGCAAGAGCTACGACGCGGTGGAGCCGACCTCCGACTGAGCTCGATCCAGGCTGCCGTTGCCGGCAAGTGCGGCGGCGACGAAATCCCGGAACAGCGGGTGGGGGCGGTCGGGCCGGCTCTTGAACTCGGGGTGGAACTGACCGGCGACGAACCAGGGGTGGCCGGCCAGCTCGATGATCTCGACCAGGGTCCCGTCGGGAGATTCCCCCGAGCAGATGAGACCTGCGGTCTCGAGCTTGTTACGGAGACGCGGGTTGACCTCGTAGCGATGGCGGTGCCGCTCATAGATGAGCTCGGTGTCGTAGGCGGTCGCCGCCTTCGAGCCGGGCTTCAAGCGGCAGGGGTAGGCACCGAGCCGCATCGTGCCCCCGAGCTTGTCCAGGTCCTGGCCGGGGAGCACATCGACGACCGGGAAGGCCGAAGCCGAGTCGAACTCCGAGGAATTGGCACCCTCCAGGCCGGCGACGTTGCGGGCGAACTCGATGACCGCGCACTGGAGTCCGAGGCAGATGCCGAGGAACGGGATGTCGTTCTCGCGGGCGTAGCGGACGGCCTGGATCTTGCCCTCGATGCCGCGCACGCCGAACCCGCCGGGAACGAGGATGCCGTCGAGGGGGCCGAGGACCTCGGAGAGGTCGGCGGTCTCGAGCTCGTCGGAGGCGATCCACGTGATCTGGAGCCGGGCCGAGTTGGCGAAGCTCGCGTGCCTCAGGCTCTCGGCGACCGACAGGTAGGCGTCGGGCAGGGCGATGTACTTGCCGATGATCCCGATGTTGACGGTGTGCTCGGGGGTGCGGATACGGCTGACCAGGTTGCGCCACCCGTCGAGCTGGGGCTCGGGGACATCGGCCAGGCGGAGGTGGTCGATCACGAAGTAGTCGAGCTTCTCGTCGTTGAGCACGAGGGGGATCTCGTAGATGTTGTCGGAGTCGACCGCCGAGACGATCGCATCGGTCGGGACGTCACAGAGGAGTGAGATCTTGCGCTTGAGTCCCCCGCTGATCGCCCGGTCCGAGCGGCAGACGATCGCGTCGGGCTGGATACCGATGCTGCGCAGCTCCCGGACCGAGTGCTGGGTCGGCTTGGTCTTGAGCTCCTCGGCCGGGCCCATGAACGGTACGAGGGTCACATGGATGTAGCAGGTGTCGTCGCGGCCGAGCTCGGTCTTCAGCTGGCGGATCGCCTCGAGGAAGGGCAATGACTCGATGTCACCGACGGTCCCGCCGATCTCGGTGATGAGGATGTCGGCGCCGGAGTCCTCGGCCAGTGAGCGGATCCGCTCCTTGATCGCATTCGTGATGTGGGGGATGACCTGGACGGTGTCGCCGAGGAAGTCGCCCCTGCGCTCCTTCGCTATGACGCTCTGGTAGATCGCGCCGGTCGTGACGTTGGAGGCCCGGAAGAGGTTCTCGTCGATGAAGCGCTCGTAGTGGCCGAGGTCGAGGTCGGTCTCCCCCCCGTCTTCGGTCACGAAGACCTCACCGT
>JBKJYP010000302.1:0-8933 GCA_046715695.1 Actinomycetota bacterium
CGGGAACGGAGGGTCATGAAAACCAACAGGCCGACGAGCGCCAGCGCCGCGCTCAGGTGCAGCACAACGGAAGACGCCTCGAGCTCCAGCTTGACCACGATCGCGCCCAGGACCGGCTGGAACATGACGAGGCCGAAGGCTCCGCCCGCGAGTGCAGCACCCTTGGGATCGGTCCGCCGGCTCCTGAAGGAGGCCACCGCCAGGAGACCCAGCAGGACGATCACTATCGAGGCCGCGAATCGATGAGAGAACTCGATCATCTCGGCCCTCGACTCCAGCGCCGGGACGAGACGGCCGGCGCAATGCGGCCAATCCGTCCCGCAACCGAGCCCGGACTTGGTCGCGCGCACCAGCCCTCCGATCGTCACGAGCAGGAGGGTGGCCCCGAGAGCGAGTTGCGTGAGCCTTGAAGACCGCATCATGCGGGGGTCATGTTATCCAGCCGGCCCGACCGCTCGGCTACGCTCGCCCGATGCTGAGGAAGATCTGTCTCGTAGTTGCGGCCGTCCTGACCCTCGCGGCCTGTGGGGATGATGGCGATCCCGGGCCCGATGCCGGTGCATCCCCGAGCTCCTTCGATGCTCCGTTCGCGGGCGCCAAGGCCTACCCCGTCTTCGCCTCGTCCGAGATCGTCGTCGGCGAGAACCGCTTCCTAGTAGGCATCCTCAACGAGGACGACGCGCCGATCGGCTCGCCAGACATCGAGGTCTCACTCGATTTCTACGAGTTCCTGACTTCCGAGTCCGAGCCCGTGTTCTCCGCAGAGACGGAGTTCCTCGAAACGGTGCCCGGGGAGCGCGGCCTCTATCTCGCCCTCGTCACTTTCCCAAGGGCGGGGAAATGGGGAGCCGATGTGAAGATCGTGGGCAAAGGTCTCGACGAATCGGTCAAGGCCGGGTTCACGGTGAAGAAGAGTGGCGCGACTCCGGCCGTGGGATCGCCGGCTCCGCGCTCGGACACGCCGACGGCTAAGAGCGGCAAAGACATCGCGAAGATCTCCACCGACAACGACCCCGACCCACGTTTCTACGAGCTATCGGTAGCAGACGCGGTCACGTCGGGTCGCCCATCCGTGATCGTCTTCGCCACCCCGAAATTCTGCACGTCACAGGTATGCGCGCCGACGCTCGATAACGTCAAGTCGATCTCGGGCGATCACCCCAAGGTGAACTTCGTGCACGTCGAGGTGTACTCGAACCTCGACGACCCTTCGAACCTGAAGGTCGTGCCTTGGGTCGAGGAGTGGGGGTTGCCCAACGAACCCTGGGTCTTCGTCGTCGATAGCAAGGGAAAGGTTGCCGCCAAGTACGAGGGGGTCGTAACGCCGGAAGAGCTTGCTGCCCTGCTGAAAAACCTGCGCTAGAGCCTCACGCGTCTTCGATCGAGATCGCGGTCATCTGGCCGTCGCCCTGCTCGTAGATGACCGTCACGGGCTCGGCCCCCTGAAGATGGGCATGCAGATGTCCCAGAGCGAAGCCGTACTCCCGGTTCGGATCGATCCATATCTCGTGGTTCGTCCCGTCCACACGCAGAGTGAAACTGGTCACTTCCTCCATCCCTTGTCCGTCGATGGCGACGACCACCCCGGTAAGGACCCGTGACCCACTCTCGCCGGCGGGCGTAGCGGGGTCCTTGTCGCCACACGCGAAGAGGCCCATCGCGAGAACGATCAGCGGGACGAGGAGCCGTTTCGACATCGGTCCACTAGGTTAGCCCCGATGAACAGAGGCTCGCTTGTGGCATCGATAGACGAGGAGATCGCAGCGCGCCTCGCCGATGTCGTCGTAACCCTGCCCGAAGCCGGGCCGTTGTTGCTGGAGATCTCTCGGCTGATCGATGCGGGAGGGAAGAGGCTGCGCCCGCTCTTCTGCTACTGGGGTTATCGCGTGGGCGCTCCGCATGGGGCCGCGATCGTCGCAGCTTCGTGCGCCCTCGAGCTGCTGCACACCTTCGCCCTGATACACGACGACATCATGGATGAGTCGCGATTGCGCCGCGGGTCACCGACGGTCAACGACGCCAAGGGGAACGACTTCGCGCTTCTTGCGGGTGATCTCGCATTGGTGCTCGCCGACGAGGTCTTCCTCTCTGCAGGGTGGGACGACGCAGTAGCGATCAGAGGCTTCGCGCCTTACTCGCGCATGCGCCAGGAAGTGATCGCGGGGCAATACATGGATCTCGCCGCCGGAGAGGGAGGCTCACTAACGCGTGCCGATGCGCGCCGGATCGCGGTATTGAAGTCAGGCCGCTACTCGATCGAGATGCCGCTCGTCATCGGAGCGACCCTTGCAGGCCTCGACGACGACACCATCGGATCACTCAAGGCGGCGGGTGCACCGTTGGGTGAAGCTTTCAAATTGCGAGATGACTTACTCGGTACCTTCGGAGAGCAGGGGGTCACCGGCAAGCCCGCCGATTCAGATATCCGGGCCGGCAAACGCAACTTCCTCTTCGCTTCCGCGATGGACCTGCTCGACGGAGACGACCGAGATCGGCTCCTCGAAGGTTGGGGCCGAGGAGACGATCTCGATGAAACGAGCGTCGAGGATCTGCGTGGGCTGATCGAGGGTTCCGGGGCCCGTCTAGAAGCCGAAGACCTCCTCGAGGAACTGCGGGGCAAGGGCCTGGAAGCCCTCGGCAGGATCGACATGGAACCCGAGGTGGCCGGCGAACTCGTCGCCCTGGCGCATGAAGCCGTGGACCGCGCCTCTTAGCCATCGACTTGGTCAGAACCGGCAAAGTTTGAACGTCTGGACCAAGTCAGCGTAGATTCACGGCCGATGGATCCCGAAGCGATCTACGCAGAGGTTCTGGCCGAGGAGCAACAGAAGGGCAGCGCGTCTGCCGTTGCCGAGGGCCGGGCCAAGGCCGCCCGGCAACGCGCGCACGAAGGATCCCCCCACCCCAAGGAAGCCAAATGGTGGCCGGGATCACAGCCCCAGTTCGAAGGAGGGTCCGGAGCCGAGGCAGTGGCCGAGGCGGGACAGGCACTCGAAGCGACCACAGATACGGGCTTAGAGCCGAGCCCAGAAGAAGCGGCTCCTGCTGAGGCTCCTGCTGAAGCGGCACCCGCGGCTGAAGCCGAGCCTGCTCCCCCAACCCCTGAACCAGCCCCAACCCCTGAACCAGCTCCTGAGTCTGCTCCTCCCGCTTCGGCCGATGCCTCGGCTACCGATCGCCCCAAGGGGGTCAGCCATGGGGTGCCCACGGGGAACCGGCTCCGACCCGAGGACTCGGTCGGGTCCGAGTCTCAATTCGCCGGCCAGCAGGCGATGTACGACAGGCGCAAGCTGATCGACGACCTCGTATCGACCGGCGTCCCTGAGGTCTCGGCCGCCGACACAGGGAGCCGGGGCTCACCGGTGCTCGCACTGCTCTACCTGATCATCCCGCTGCTGGCCATCGGCCTCCTGGTCGCCAACGACGACGGGGCCGCGGCCGGGGGTGACGAGCACGAGCCGACGGGTGGCGAAGGTAGAGCCATAACAGTCGTGGCCGAGGGGGTCGCCTTCGATACGGCAACGCTGGAGCTGCAGGCCGACAAGGACGTGACGATCGACTTCGACAACCTCGACACGACAGTTCACAACATCGCGATCTACGAGGACGAAAGCGCCTCCAAGGCGATCTTCGACGGACCCGACATCCAGGGGCCGGGGAAAACGACCTACGAGTTCAAGGCCCCCCCGGCGGGCGAGTACTACTTCCAGTGCGACATCCACCCGAACATGAATGGGACCGCCGTTTCCGAGTAGTGCTCCTCCCGCCTCGCCTACTGGCTCGGCTACCGGGGGACCGCCGTTTCCGCCCAGTAGCTCGGCACCACCCCCAGGTCCGGCCGGAGATAGACTCTTAGAAGCGCATGTGAAAATTTTCACAAGCTCTGTCTGAGACCGGAGGGAGGTTCGCGCCGTGGCGACCGAGGTCGATGTCGTCGTCGTCGGAGGGGGTCCTTCAGGGGCCGCCGCCGCCCACTATCTGGCGACCGCCGGTCACTCCGTCCTGGTCTGCGAGAAGAAGTCCTTCCCACGCGAGAAGACCTGTGGGGACGGGCTCACGCCTCGAGCTGTCAAGCAGCTGGCGGACATGGGCCTCGGTGAGCAGTTGGGGACCTGGGAGAAGGTCGCCGGCCTGCGTGTTCATGCCGCCGGACGGACCATGGAACTCCCGTTCCCCGAGCTCGACAACTTCTGCAACTACGGATTGGTGAAGCCCCGCAAGGACCTCGATCAGATCGTCCTCGACCACGCGGAGGCGGCCGGCGCCAAGGTGCTCTACGAGACACAGGTCGTCGAGCCCGTCTTCGACGGGGGGACCCTCACCGGCGTCGTCGCGAAGCGTGATGGGCTCAAGGAAGAGCTGCACGCGAAGTGGACGATCTGCGCCGAGGGCTCGGCCACGAAGTTCGCTCGGTCGCTGGGCCGAACGCGACGACCCGACTATCCGATGGGGTTCGCGATCCGCCAGTACTTCAAGTCCCCGATGCAGAGCTCTGGATGGTTCGAGGGATACCTGGATGTGAAAGCGAAGAAGGGGACGTTGCCGGGATACGGATGGGTTTTCCCGGTCGGCGACGGCACCGTGAATGTCGGTGTCGGGCTGCTCTCGACCTTCGAGGGCTGGGACAACATGAACCTGAGTCGGCTTCAGGAACATTTCGTGTCGATCCTGCCGCGCGAATGGGAGATCAACCCCGAAACCGTCTGCAGCAAGCCGAGGGCCGGCCGACTGTTCATGGGTGGCAGCGTCTGGCCCCCACATGGACCGGGATTCCTGCTCGTCGGTGATGCTGCCGGGATGATCAACCCGTGCAACGGTGAAGGCATCGCCTACGGGTACGAGACCGGTCGGATCGCCGCAAGGCACATCGACGAAGCCCTCCGATCCGGCTCGTCGCCCACTCTCGCGGCTTACACGGACGAGCTGAAAGAGTCCTACGGCCCCTACTACCGCCTAGGCAGGCGCTTCGTGAAGTTGATCGGCAACCCTGTGGTGATGGAGAGGCTCATCTCTTTGGGTATGAGGTCCAAGACCGTGATGAGCTTCGCCCTCACCCTGATGGCGAATCTCGAGGACTTCCGGGCGCACAACGCCGAGCAGAAGGGTCTCAAAGCCATGATCAAGCTCGCAGAGTTGAAGTCATGACGATAGCGGCGTATCTGCCGATCCTTTTCCTCGTCATCCTCTCGGGGTTGTTCGCCATCGGTTCGATGTTCGCCGCATCGAAGCTGTCGCCGCGTAAGTGGACGGCAGCGAAATTGGCGCCCTACGAGTGCGGGATCACCCCAGAGACGGACGTTGCCAACGAGAGGTTCCCAGTCAAGTTCTACCTCGTGGCGATGCTCTTCATCATCTTCGATATCGAAACTGTGTTCCTTTTCCCATGGGCCGTCGCCTATGACGACCTGAAGCTCTTCGGGCTGCTCGAGATGGCCGTCTTCATGGCGATCCTCCTTGCGGCATACGTGTACGTGTGGAAGCGAGGGGGCCTCGAATGGGCGGAGTAAGCGACGTCGTCGGCGCCAACTTCGTCACCGCTCAGATAGACAAACTGGTCAACTGGGCGCGCAAGTCCTCGGTTTTCCCGGCCACTTTCGGACTCGCGTGCTGTGCCATCGAGATGATGGCTACGACGATGCCGCGCCATGACCTCGCTCGTTTCGGCATGGAAGCTTTCCGCGCCTCTCCTCGACAGGCTGATCTGATGATCGTCGCCGGGCGCGTGTCCCAGAAGATGGCTCCCGTCCTTCGTCAGATCTATGACCAGATGACCGAGCCGAAGTGGGTCATCTCGATGGGCGCCTGCGCGTCCACGGGGGGCATCTTCAACAACTACGCGCTGGTTCACGGTGTCGATCAGATCGTCCCGGTCGACATCTACGTTCCCGGCTGCCCCCCTCGCCCAGAGATGCTCATCGACGGGATCATGCTGCTGCACGAGAAGATCATGCGCGGCGATTACACCTCCGGCCGGAGTCTCGTCGCGTCCTGATGGAGACACGTTGGAGCGATGCGTCCGAATGGGCGGAGACGGCCCGCGCCCTCAAGGCAGATAACTGGTGGCTGGCCGACCTCTGCGGCCTGGATACCCTCAGGCTATATAGCAGTACAGAAACAGGCACGACGCGCTTCGAAGTCGTCGTGCAGCTGTTGAACCACTCGACCAAGGACCGCATGACGCTCCACGTCTCCGTCCCCGGAGACCCTCCGACATCGCCCTCGGTAACGGAGATCTGGCCGACCGCGGACGCGATGGAGCGAGAGGCGTACGACATGTTCGGGATCGTGTTCGAGGGACATCCGAACCTGACGCGGATACTCATGCCGGACGAGTGGGAAGGCCACCCCCTCCGCAAGGATTATGGCGTGGGCAAGGTCCCGATCCAGTTCCGAGACCAACCGCTCCTTCAGATCGACATGCCCGGCCAGGCACCGGATGGTGCCGAGGCCGGCGCAGAGCTAGATCGCCTCGGTCAGTCCGTCCAACCGCTCGCCAAGCCGACCGGTCCTTCGAAAGGGGCTCTCTCGTGAGCACCCCCGACCTGATCGAAGCGGTCGAGGCTGCCGGCGCCGGCGCGTTCGTCGAGTCCTACGATCCGGATGACCAGCGCATGGTCCTCAACATGGGGCCGGTCCATCCCTCGACGCATGGTGTCCTCCGCCTCTTGCTCGAGCTCGAAGGCGAGAAGGTCCTCAGCTGCCAGCCCGTCATCGGCTACCTCCACACCGGTATGGAGAAAGAGTGCGAGGACCAGAACTGGCGCGCCGCTGTGACCATCGTCACCCGGATGGATTACCTCGCCCCACTATTCAACGAGCAGGCTTACTCGCTGGCCGTCGAGCAACTGCTCGGGATCGAAGTTCCCGCGAGAGGGCGTTACATCCGGATGCTCATGACCGAGTTGAACCGCATCTCCTCGCATCTTGTTTGGTTCGGGACCCAAGGTCTCGACATGGGGGCGATGTCGGCGATGTTCTACGGGTTCCGCGAGCGAGAGCTGATCCTCGACTTCTACGAGATGGTCACCGGGTTGCGGATGAACCACGGTTACATCATCCCGGGAGGCGTATGGCAAGACCTGCCGGAGGGTTGGGAACAGCCCTGCCGTGCCATCGTCGAGCTCCTCCCAGGCCGCATCACCGAGTACGAGCAACTCCTGTCTCTGAACCCGATCTTCATCGAGCGAACGAGGGGCGTCGGCGTCCTCTCGCCCGAGTTGGCGTGGGACCTCGGCGCTACCGGGCCTGTGGCGCGGGCGTGTGGGATCGATTGGGACCTGCGTCGCGATACTCCCTATGAGGCCTACAGCGAGATCGAGTTCGAGGTGCCGATCCAGCAAGAGGGTGACGTCTACGCGCGCTACCTGGTTCGGATGATCGAGATGCGGGAATCCGTGCGGATCCTGGAACAGATCCTCGATCAGATGCCCGGCGGGGACTTCAAGAACATGGACCCGAAGATCACCCCTCCACCACGCTCCGAGCTGAACCGCTCTATGGAAGCCGTCATCCATCACTTCAAACTCGAGACCCAGGGATACACGGTGGCTCCCGGAGAGGCGTATGCCGCCGTCGAGTCCCCGCGTGGCGAGCTCGGTGTCTATGTCGTGAGCAACGGCGGCTCCTCGCCGTTCCGCTGTCACGTCCGCGACCCTTCATTCGTGAACCTGCAATCACTCCGCCCGATGGTCAAAAACGGGCTCATCGCCGACCTGATCGCCTCGATCGCCAGCGTCGATCCGATCATGGGTGGGGTGGACAGGTGATGCGCGTATTGACGGGTGATCTGCAAGAGAAGGCCGACGCCATCGTCGCCAAATACCCGATCTCTCGCTCGGCCACGTTGCCGCTGTTGTTCCTCGTGCAATCCGTAGAGGGCTATGTGAGTGACGACGGCATGCGCGATGTCGCCGAGATCCTCGGATTGACACCGGCGCAGGTGCTCGCTTCGGCCAGCTTCTACACGATGCTCAAGAAGCGTCCGCAGGGCGACTACCTGATATCGGTCTGCCGGAACATCTCGTGCACGCATCTGGGCGCTCGGAAGATCATCTCTGCGCTCGAGGAGAAGCTCGGCATCACCGCCGGGCAGACGACCCCAGACGGCCGCTTCTCCCTCGAGGCTGCCGAGTGCCTCGCTACGTGTGATGGCGCCCCCAGCCTCCAGATCAACTACGAAGACTTCTACAAGGTCACTGCCGAGGCAGCGGTCGGACTAGTCGACAAGCTCGCTGGCGGCGAAACGGTTCAGAGCGTGCGCGGCGAGCCGGTGAAGACATCGAAAGAGATCTCTCTAGAGACAGCGAGCGCGGGTGTCCGTCCCAGGAAAGAAGCTCAGCATGGGTGATATCGGGCGGGCGATGGTCGAGCGCGGTGAGGTGCGGATCGTCACGCGCAGGATGAGGGCATTCCCGGAAGACTCCTGGACGATCGAGCGCGCGCTCGAAGACGGTGCCTACTCCGCGGCGCGCAAGGCGATAACCACGATGACGCCGGACGAGACGATCGAGCTCGTCAAGAACTCTGGTTTGCGGGGACGCGGCGGCGCCGGGTTCCCAACCGGGATGAAGTGGTCCTTCGTTCCGAAGGACGTCTTTCCGAAGTACGTCGTCATCAACCACGATGAAGGTGAGCCGGGAACGTTCAAGGACCGGGAACTGGCCGAACGCGACCCGCACGGCGTGCTCGAAGGGATCATCATCGCCGGGTGGGCCGTGGGGGCCTCCAAGGCCTTCATCTATTGCCGGGGAGAGTTCGCGCTTGGGTCGCGCCGGTTCGACGCCGCTATCCGCGAAGCCCAGGAAAGAGGATTCCTCGGAGAGGGCGTCTTCGGATCCGGTTTCGACTTCGACATCGTCTTGCATAGAGGCGCCGGCGCATACATCTGCGGCGAAGAATCGGCTCTCCTAGATTCTCTCGAAGGTCACCGAGGT
>JBKJYP010000303.1:0-3953 GCA_046715695.1 Actinomycetota bacterium
CGAAGCTCTGCTCCCGCACGTCGAGTCCACCATCGCTGCGATCGATTCGATCATCGCCGGCGACGGCAAGGCCTTCGACAAGCTGACGATCGCGGCGAGCCACCTGCCCGGCATCGCAACCGCACTCGCTGGGGCCATCGTGGCCCAGTTCCCCGACAAGTTCTAGACCAACCAGCATGAGAAGCCCCACCGCGATAACCGCAGGCCTCGCAGCAGCTCTGCTGCTCGGGGCCTGCGGTCCCCCCTCCGCAGATACGTCGGGGACGCAGATGAGAGCGGACCGAGCGGCCACCGAACGGGTGGCCCTCATCCGCGACACGCTCGGCCGTGCAGTGACTGCGGCCCAGGCTTACGGGCAAGCACACCTCGGTCACTACCTCGACCTTTCCATCCGGGACCTCAGGCGAGAGGGGCTTGTCCTCCCCGAAGGGATCACTATCTCGGCGAAGGCCGATCACTCCGGTTACTGCATCAGGGCCTCGGACGCTGTTCTCCCGTCCATCCACCCCTGGGCCGAGGCGAGCGCTTCTTCGGCTGATCGGGAGCCCTCGCCGGAAGACAGGTGCCAAGGATCCGGAGGGCCAATCCGGAAGGGTTGATCCTTTCGAATCATGAAGGTGATATGTCAGACAATGAAGATGACTCATGACCGGATAGATGCCTCCCTTGCCGACAGGCTGATGAACCGGGAGGAAGCGGCCCTTCGTGAGGTCATCGCTCTCTACGGAGGAATCGTGAACGGGATGGCTAGGCGAGTGCTCGGCGATCCAGCGCTGGCCGAGGAGGTTGCCCAGGACGCCTTCGTAACGTTGTGGCGGAGACCTGGAGCGTTCGACCCCGAGCGTGGGGGTCTGAAGACCTTCCTTACCTCTATCGCCCGAAACAAGGCGATCGACGTAGTTCGACGGGAAGAAGCCATCAAGCGCAAGAAAGAAGCGCTCATCGAAGAGATGCGCGTGGAGCCGGGAACGGCGGTCTTCGAAGACGACGCCGACCGGCGAGCCGAGCTCCACGATGCTCTCGGCCGGCTCTCGACCGTTCAGCGAGAAGCGATCACCCTGGCCTACTTCGGCGGTCGCACCTATCGTGAGGTCGCCGGTGAGCTCGGGATCGCGGAAGGTACGGCCAAGACGAGATTGAGGGACGGGCTCACCAAGCTCAGGGTGGTTCTCTCGGAAGCAAGAGATGAGGGTAATGATGGGTAGCGTCCACGACCAGATCCATTCGCTCATCGCGGCGTACGCGATGGGGGCCGTACCGGCCGAGGAGATCCCGGCGATACGAGCACACGTCCTGACGTGTGAAGAATGCTTCGAGGAGGCAGAGAGCTACGCGGGCTCGTTGGCAGCGCTTGCGGAATCGGTCGAGCCGGTGGCACTCTCCCAAGGCTTCGCCGACCGGGTCGTGAGAGAAGCCTTGGGAGAACTCCAGCCGGCCTCGTCCCGGCGCCGGTGGCCGAGCCTTCGTTCCCTATCTCTCGGGTTCGCAGCGGTATCGGCTGCGGCAGCCGTCATCATCGGCGGCATCGCTTACCGCGGTTCCGTCGAACGTCAGCGTGAGTACCAGAACGTCGTGATGACCTTGATCCGCGACCCGGGTGCTCTCACCCTCCAAGGGCCTGGGGGAGCCGAGGGGGTCATCGCTTCTACCGATCAAGGAACACTCCTCGTGGCACTGGATCTAGGCGAGGCACCGCGGGGCAGCGACTATCAGTTGTGGTTGATGAAAGATGGGGTGCCGGTGCCTGATGAGACCTTCGATGTCTCGGGCGGCATCGCGATCGTCGAGTCCGAGCGATCCATCGATGACTACGATGGAGCCGCGATAACGGTCGAGCCGGACGGTGGGTCCAAGCAACCCACCACAGATCCGGTACTTTCGACCTAAGCTTCGGCAGCGTCGTCAGCGTCACCATCGGAGACGACACGCTGAGCCACCTCGCGAAGCTTGATGTTCGCGTTCTGAGACAGCGTCACCAACATCCCGAACGCCTCATCGGGGTTGACCTGTTCACGTTCCATCAGGATCCCCTTGGCTTGGCCTATGACGTCCCGGCTGGTCAGTGCTTCATCCAACTGTCTCGCCAGGGCTCGAGCCGCGTCGTAGATCTGGGCGTTCCTCAGCGCGATGGTCGTTTGGGCCGCATAGATCTCGCCGAGACCCCTCGCCTCGTCGTCGAAGGCACCCTCTGATATCGCGTAGATGTTGAGAGCTCCCGCCCAGCCGTCACTCTTCAGAGGGAAAGATAGGTTGCTTCCGAATCCCTTTTCGGCTGCCCCCCGGCAGAAGTCGGGCCACCGCGTCTCCGCTGATATCGCCGTTATCTCGCGGAACTCACCCGTACGCAGAGCTTCCACGCAAGGTCCCTCATCGGTCTCGTACTGGATGCGGTCGATCTCGAGCGTGTACTCGTCGCTGGCAGCTGCCGTTCCGAGCTTCCCTTCGGCTCGAAGCGTGACTCCGCAGGAGTCGCAACCGGGCAGCGTGCCAACAGCGAGCTCGACGATCGTGTTGAGGGTCGTTGTTAGAGCGTCTTCACCCTCCAACAATGAAGAAAGCTTGTGTAATGCATCCAATAGCTCTGGGGATAATGAGATGTCTTGCATCGTGGACTTCCTCTCCAGGGTTTGATGCCGGGGTTGATGCCGGAGAGGAGTTGGCGCCTAAAGCGGCCCCAGCGGCAGGAGTGACTTCATTCAGTGTAGACCTGGTGTGAATCCGTTCCTACCCGATCGAACGCTGTTTAGCCGCCTCCGCGGATGTTTCCGTCCATCGCGTGGATGTGAAGCGTCACACCTTGCTTCTCGGCGAGCTCTCGGCCTGCCTTGCTGGCCTCATCCTGGGTGTCGTAATAGCCCTCAGGCTCTGTCGCCACCTACCCAAGCAAACGGGGTCCCTAACTCGAAAAGCGGTAGCGTGTGGCCACTCAGCCCCCAAGGCGATGGAGGTTCTCGTGGCTAAAAAAGAAGTAAGCGTCCCTCGGCATCTGGCTCTGGCGACCCTGGTCCTAGCTCTTCTCGGGCTCAACACGATCCCCTCGGCACAAGCCGCGACGAGTTGCCTCGGCAAGCGAGCGACGCTCGTCGGCACCGCCGGCGACGACTCCCTGCAAGGGACCAAAGGCGTGGACGTGATCGCCGGTCTCGGCGGAAACGACACCATCAAGGGTCTCGCGGGCAACGACCTGATCTGTGCAGGTCCGGGTCAAGACTTCGTCGCTGGGAATCCCGGCTCCGATCGCATCACCGGGGGACCGGACGACGACACGTTGACCGGTGGTGGGGGCGGGGATTCCATCAAAGGGGATGACGGCAACGACAACCTCGAGGGCGACGGAGGCAACGACACCCTGATCGGAGGCACCGGCACCGACTACATGTCGGGCGATGCGGGCGACGACAACTTAAAGGGGCTCGACGACACAGACAGTCTTCTGGGCGGGTTGGGGAACGACAGCCTCGATGGGGGGGCCGGGTTTGATTTCGCGTCGTGGGACCAGTCGGCCACAGGAGTCGCGGCCGACCTCACCTCCGGGTCCGCCGAAGGTGAGGGCACGGACACCATGATCGCCATCGAAGCTCTGTCCGGATCCGCACAGGACGACACCCTGATCGGCGATGACGCCGACAACAACATCCAGGGCAGTGGTGGCAACGACGCCATCTCCGGAGGCGGTGGCAGCGACAGCCTCGGAGGCGACGACGGTAACGACAACATCTCAGGCGACGCCGGTGATGACTACCTCAGCGGTGACGCCGGCGACGACAGCCTCGACGGAGGCGACGGCACCGACGGCTGCGTAGACGGTGAGACAACGGTCAACTGCGAATAGAAACACCGAGAGATCACGGTGAGCGCGTAATTTCCGTTGCTATGTGACGGCGGTCTCAAGTAATCCACGCAACACCTCTCTGAGCCAGGGATGTTGAGACATCCCGAGAGAGGAGGTTGGA
>JBKJYP010000304.1:0-4038 GCA_046715695.1 Actinomycetota bacterium
GGATAGAAAAGGGCCGGCTAGACGTTTTGGGCGGTTTCTAGGTCGTCTACCGCGAAGATCAGTTCGGTTTCCCCGGAATGGCGTCTTGCCACATATGCCGCGCTGATGATCACTCCGGCATCCGACAGACGACGGCAGTACTTGCCGAGCTCGCCTGGGCGGTCTTCGATCGTTGCGGTGAGAACCGAGCGGGTGCCCTCGATCTTGTAGTCGTGCGAAGTGAGAATCTCGTTGGCGTCGTCGCCGTCGTCCACAACCAAGTGGATGAAGCCTCTTCCATCATGGCTCGAAGCACAGAGGGACTCGATGTTGATGCCCGAACGACCGAGCAGTTCGCCGATCTCGGCGAGCGAGCCGGGTTCATCATCGACGATCACGATGATCTCTTCGAGCATCCCTGAACCTTACTCCTTAGTGAGCGCCTTCGGCACTGAGTACTGCCCGCACCGTTCTCCAGATGATCCAGAGGTCCAGCGAGAAGGACCAGTTCTGGATGTAGAAAAGGTCGTAACGGACATAGTCGGAGAAAGAGGTCTCGGTCCGGCCGCTCACCTGCCAGAGTCCGGTCAGGCCCGGCTTGACGCGCAAGCGGTTCCGGACCCATTCGTCGTACTGCTCGACCTCGCTCGGTATCGGGGGCCGGGGACCGACCATGCTCATCTCCCCTCGGAGAACGTTCCAGAGCTGAGGTAGCTCGTCAAGGGAATAGCGCCGGAGGAAGCGACCCGCCTTGGTCACACGGGGATCGTCCTTGATCTTGAACAGGATGCCGGGGCCCTCGGACAAGTGCTCCAACTCGGCCAGACGCTCCTCGGCGTCGGGCACCATCGTTCGGAACTTGTAACAGGTGAAGACCTCACCATCTCGTCCGACGCGGACCTGCGTGAAGAAGGCGGGGCCATCGGAGTCACGTTTGATCCAGAGCGCGATGGCGGCGAGGAACGGCGATAGGAGCAACAGACCGAATGCGGACCCGCCGACATCCAAGGACCGCTTCATCAAGCGTTGTAACCGGTTCATCCCCGTGCGGCGTACGTAGAGCAACGGCACGCCGGCAACGGACTGGACGATCATCCGAGATGCCGTCACGTCCACGGTGCCGGATGTCACCTGAAGGTCGATCTCGACATCATTGAGGTCCCACAACAACCGGTTGATGCGGTTGGCATCAAGGGATGTTGCGGCGATGAGCACCAAGGTGGCCCGATGACGCGTGATGAGATCCCGCAGCTCCGAGATCGGCCCGAGGACCTCGTGGCCGTCCGATACCTCCTGGCCGACGGGGATGTCGTCATCGACGAATCCGAGGATCCGATAGCCGAGCCATGCTTCTCGTTCGAGCATCCGTGCCACCGTCTTGGCCTCCGCATTCGCGCCGATGATGAGAGCGCGCGTGGGGTCGCCGCCGCGGCGGCGCAGGAAGTGAAGTGTTTTGCGCACGAGGAGCCTCTCCAGGCCGACGACGAAGAAGCCCGAGGCCATCGCTATGAGTGCCCAACCTCGGGCGAGATCGAGCTTGAAGATGGAGTCCGCCATGAATATGAGGACGGAGCCTGCGACCACGCTATGGAAGACCTGTTTGAACTCCTGAACAGGCCCGAGGACCTGACGAGGCTCATAGAGGCCGTACATCCAGAATGTGATCAGCCACACAGGTGTGGCGATGAGGGTCAGGACGGTGTAATCGATCCCTTGGGCGGGAGCCCCGGCCATGATCTCGAAGCGCACGATCGAGGCACCGAACAGGGCGGTGGAGATCGCGACGGCATCGGCTACGACTCGCAGAGCGATGCGACGAGCACTGCGTTTCTGGCGGCCCGAAGAAGCCGGAGCGGGATCCATCTAGAGGTACCCCAGCCCCCGGAGGGACTCCTCGATGAGAGCTTCCTCCTCTGCGGAATAGGGGGAGGCCTCATCACCTCCCGAGCCTTGAGCGGGCGCGCCTTCTTGGATCGGATGAGACCCGAGGTGCTCGGCGGTGAAGGCGCTTTCGATCACGCCTCCGTCGAGCCCCGAGGGAACGGGGAGGTCTGCGAGGTAGAGCAACGTGGGAGTCACGTCGATGACGTTCGCCTGGATACGAGCACCGGCTTCCACGCCCGGCCCCGCGACGATCACGATGCCGTCCGGGTGATGAACGCCGCGAGGCAGGTGCCCGACGTCACTGAACGGTTCGCGGTGGAAGACCTCGTCGTCCAGCTCGAAGCGGTGGTCACGGAGTACCGGCAGCAGGTCGGGCGCGCCGTCGAGCGCGTCACCCCGGAACACGTCCTCAGAGCGGTACACCTTGTCGGTCACCGACTTTCCGTCGGGGCCTTCGAGCCGGGTGAAAAGGTCGACGAGCTCTGATTTCAGAGCATCCAGCTCGGAAGGATCCACGATCCCGTTCGGCTCCCGCCCGGCGAGGTTCACGAACACGCCCTGTTGCGGTATCGGGGAGGCGAAGGCCTTCGTCTTCTCCCAGTCGATCGCCGCGAAGGTCTTGCTCTTGGCGCCGCGGGCGACCTTGCGGGGGAGGACCTTCTTCGCCAACGGCACGAGCTTGCGCACGGCTCCCGTCTGCATCGCCCGGGCCCCCGGCCGCAGCGTGAGGTACCCCCACCTTTCGAGGAGAGCATTCGTATGCACGCTCACCTCCCAGGCGGTGAAACCGTGGTCCGAGCAAACGATGCTGCCCCCACCATCGGCGAAGTCGTCGAGCAGGCCGACGATGTCGTCCATGACCGTGAAGCATTCTTCGATAGCCGGTCTCAGGGATGCGCCTTTAGGATCGCGATGCATCTGGTCTGCCGGGTCCATATAGCGGTAGTAGACGTGCTGCAGCCGGTCGGGCGTCTCGAGGACGGTGAACAGGACCTCGGGTGGATCCAGCTCGAGAAGGTGCTCGAGCACCGCTTTGCGCTGGCGCAGCGAGCCGAGAGCGCGCAGGCAGAGTTCTGCATCGCGCCAGTCCTTCTCATAGTTTGCGTGGAGATCGAGGACGTATCCGGGAGCCCATTCCAGGATCTTGGACTCGAGCTCGGCATTGCCGCGGTCCCACGAGGCGAACCCGCTCCGGTGCTCGTCGTAGCCCGGCGTCATCATCCCGGAGACCATCCACCCGTTGATCGGACGCGGGGGGTACGTGACGGGAACGTTGTAGATGCCGGTGCGGATCCCGTCTCGGCCCGTCATGTCCCACAGCGTGGGAGCTTTGACGAGACCCGAGTGCATCAGTTGCGGAGGTTGATCTTGGGCATGACCTGCGACGAACCCATACACGCCATGCCTGCCTGGGTTGACTCCCGTGATGGCCGATGTCCATGCGGGCGGCGTATACGTCGGCACCGTGGAGCTCAGGATGCCCGAGGCGCCGCGATCACGAAGGGCCGCCAGGCGAGGCATGACGCCGCTCTCGATCATCGGGTCGATCAGGTGCCACGCTGCTCCATCGAGACCGATCACCACCGCGCGACTCATGTTCTATCCCTCACTCCAGATGTCATCGACGATGGTCGCGGCTTTGGCCTCATCGATCTCTGAGGCCTCGAGGATGGTGAACCTGCCGGGTCTTGTCTGGGGTGCGTGCAGCAGTAACCGAACCATGTCTGCTCGATCGAGTCCGAGGTCATCCGGATGTTGTGGGAGGCCCAGCTTCTTCAAGCGGATCCTGAAAGCTCCGGTGTCTTCCTCGTAGAGGTGCGCGGAGACGATGCATCCGAAGGCGACCTGAGCACCGTGCATCGATCGGCCCCCGAAGAGCTCGTCGATCGCATGCGAGATCTCGTGCTCACCACCCGACGCGGGCCGGGAAGTGCCGGCCACGATCATCGACATCCCGGAGAGGATCAGAGCATCGGCGAGTCGTCTCTGGAACCCGGGATCCGAGATCACGAGTGCCCGCTCGTCATCGATGTATGGCCGGATCGTTTCGAAGCTCTCCACCGAGAGGTCCCATGCACGATGGTCTGCGGCTTCGAGCCCCCGATCGACCGCGAGCATCCAGTCTCTGAGGGCAAGAGGGTTCGCGAGGAGGTCGCCTATCCCGGCCGAGACCGA
>JBKJYP010000305.1:0-10492 GCA_046715695.1 Actinomycetota bacterium
ACGGAATCACACGGTGGATCGGGCCTCGAGCATCCCCACTACACGAAGCCGGCGGAGTATCGGGGCTACGGGGTTCCTGAGGTCCTCTTGTCGGGGGATCATGCTGCGATCGACCGTTGGCGAGCGGAGCAAGCCCGCAAACTGACCGAGGAGCGTCGCCCCGACCTCCTCGCGTGACCCAAACTGGACGAACTTATGTCTGAGAGTCAGCTGATCCGGCCCCCGGCCGGCTCGATACCGACGGCTCCCGGCGCGTACATGTTCAAAGACGCGACCGGCCGGGTGATCTATGCCGGCAAGGCGAAGTCCCTGCGTGCCCGCCTGAACAACTACTTCGCTACAGAGCTGCATCCTCGGACCCGCGCCATGGTCGACGCGGCTGCTGATGTCGAGTGGATAGTGACGGGCTCGGAGGTCCAGGCCCTGCATCTCGAGCTCGGCCTCATCAAGCAGCACCGGCCTCGCTACAACGTCCGTTATCGCGACGACAAGAGCTATCCCTACCTCGCCATCACCTTGGACGAGGAGTTCCCGAGGGCGCGCGTCCTGCGAGGCAGCAAGCGCAAGGAGGTTCGCTATTACGGGCCTTTCGCACACGCCTACGCGATCCGTGACACGCTCGACCTACTTCTGCGGACGTTCCCGATGCGCACCTGTTCACAGGGTGTCTTCGATCGCTGCCATCGCCGGGGTAAGCCGTGCCTGCTCTTCCATATCGAGCGCTGCTCTGGGCCCTGCGTCGGGGCGGTCGATGCTGAGACCCACCGGCAGATCGCTATGGAGCTCTGCGACTTCCTCGATGGGAACACGAAGCCGGTGCTACACAAGCTCGAAGCTGAGATGCGGGATGCAGCCGGCCGCGAGGAGTACGAGCTTGCGGCCAAGGCCCGCGACCAGCTCGAGAACGTGCGCAAGGCGATCGAGAAACAGCAGATGGTCTCGACCAAAGGCGAGGACCTCGATGTCATCGGGTTCGTGGAAGACGACCTCGAGGCGGCGTTCCAGGTGTTCTTCGTAAGGAGAGGCCGGGTCACCGGCCGCAAGGGATACATCGTCGACAAGATCGAGGACCTGTCACCCCCCGAGTTGGTCGCGGGGTTCATCGAGAGGCTCTACTCGGACTCACAGGTGCCGAAACAGATCCTGGTCCCTATCGAGCCTGCGGACGAACGACTCCTTTGCGAGTGGCTGACCGAGACGAGGGAGTCACGGGTGTCGATACGCGTCCCGTCACGCGGCGAGAAGCGCGAGCTGATGTCCACCGTCACCGAGAACGCCAACCAGGCCTTCCTCCAGCACAAGCTGAAGCGTTCGACCGACTTCGCGGCCCGTTCACTGCAGCTGAACGAGCTGCAGCAGCACCTGGGTCTGGATGAGGCCCCCCTGCGCATCGAATGTTTCGATATCTCGAATACCGGCCCGGACGAGGCGGTCGGATCGATGGTCGTCTTCGAGGACGGCATGCCCAAGCGATCGGACTACCGGCGTTTCGGGATCAAGTGGACCTCTGGTCCGGATGATGTCGGGATGATGGGTGAGGTGATCCGCCGTCGCTTCGGTCGTTGGCTGGAGGAGCAAGCCACCGGGAAAGGCTCGAAGTTCGCCTATCCCCCGAACCTCGTCGTGATCGACGGCGGCAAGGGTCAACTGAACCGTGCCGTCGAGGAGATCCGGATGCTCGAGATCGAGGGCATCGCGATCATCGGTCTCGCCAAACGCATGGAAGAGGTCTACTTGCCGGGCCAAGCCGAGCCGATCAGGATCCCTAGGGGCTCCGAGGCTCTATATCTGTTGCAGAGGGTCAGGGACGAAGCTCACAGGTTCGCCCTCACCTATCACCGGCTCCGGCGCGGCAAGAAGATGACGCGCTCCGCCTTGGACGGGATCCCCGGGCTGGGCCCCGCCCGGCGGGCGGCTCTGTTGAGAACCTTCGGTTCGGTCAAGCGGGTGCGCGAAGCTTCTCTCGAGGAGCTCGAAGCCGTGCCCGGCCTGCCGGTAGCGGTCGCGGGCTCGGTATTCGACGTTCTGCATAGCGAGAGGCCGGTGGGAGCAGACAGATGAATATCCGTCGGAGGGCCCGGGAGGTCGACGTCACCGTCATCAGCGGGCTGTCGGGCGCGGGCCGATCCGAAGCGGCGAAGGCACTCGAAGACCTCGGTTGGTTCGTGATCGACAACCTGCCCCCGGCGTTGATCTCCAAGATGCTGTCGCTCGCACTGGCTCCGGGCAACGAGATCACCCGGATCGCGCTGGTGATCGATGCGCGCGGAGGCACGTTCTTCACCGAGGCCCATTCTGCCCTCGAGAAGATGCGTCACGACATCGCCAATTTCCGGGTGCTCTTCCTGGAGGCCTCCGACGAAGCCCTCGTGCGACGCTTCGACGCGACGCGCCGTCGTCACCCACTCGCGGATGAGGACCGAGTTCAGGTCGGCATCCAGCGCGAGCGGGAGCTCATGCGGGTGTTCAAGGAGGGCGCAGACCTCATCATCGACACGTCGGCTCTTTCCGTCCGCGACCTGCGGGCCAAGCTCGCTGCCTATTTCGAGGGCGAGCCGGGGGCGGAGGGCGTGAAGACGACCGTGATCTCCTTCGGCTACAAGTACGGCTTACCTCTCGATTCCGACATCGTGCTCGATGTCCGCTTCCTGCCGAATCCGCATTGGGTCGATGAGTTGCGCGAGCTAACGGGCTTGGAGGCCGGGGTCCGCGACTACGTGATGGATCAGGAGGCAACCGGAGACTTCATCGCCCGCACGCAAGACCTTTTCGCCGTGCTGCTTCCGGGGTATCAATCGGAGGGCCGGCACTACCTGACCGTTGCCGTCGGTTGTACGGGGGGGCGTCATCGGTCGGTGGTGCTGGCCGAGATACTCGGCGGATTCATCAAGGAGAAGGGCTTCGCAGCCAAGGTCATCCATCGCGACGTCAACCGATCGACAACTGAGACATGAGGGTTACTGGGATCGGAGGCGGTCATGGATTGGCCGCCACGCTGCGGGCGGCCCGCCTCTATGCGGATGTGGTCGATGCGGTCGTAACCGTCGCGGACGACGGCGGCTCGTCGGGGCGGCTCGTGCGCGAGCTGGGCGTCCCCGCCCCCGGCGACATACGGAACTGCCTCGTCGCTCTCGCTACCGACGACGAGACCGCCGAGCTCTTCCAGCATCGCTTCCAAGCCGGCGAGCTCACGGGACACGCGGTCGGGAACCTGATCATCGCCGCGCTCACCGAGATGATCGGGGACTTCGCGGAGGCCGTCGCCGAGGCCGGAACGCGTCTCGGCGCGGTCGGCACCGTGCATCCGGCTACTACCGCCCTGGTCGACCTAAGGGCTCGCGTCAACGGCGAGGTCGTGCGCGGACAGGTGGCGGTTGCCCAGACGACGGCTCCGATCCAAGCGGTCTATCTAGAGCCTGCAGAGCCACCCGCGAACCCTGGAGCGGTCGATGCGATCCTCTCGGCGGATCAGATCGTCCTGGGCCCCGGGTCCTTGTTCACGAGTTTGATCGCGACCCTGTTGGTGCCGGGCATCCGCAAGGCCCTGCAGGACACCGATGCAAGAAGGGTCTTCGTCTGCAACGCCCGCCAGCAGAAAGGCGAGACCGAGGGCCTCGATGCCAACGCTCATGTCGAGGCGCTGCTGGCTCACGCCGGCCCCTATTGCATCGATGCGGTGATCGTCCAAGACCCTCAAGCTCCGGTGGACGGGGTTGCCGTCGACCGGACAGGGATGGAGGCCTACGGTCTCGAGGTGATCGCGGCCGACGTGATCGCGCCGAACGGAAGCCATGATCCTGAAGCTTTGGCGGCCGTCCTCCGCGACCTGAGATGACCTGAAGGGCTCCGCTTAGGATGGCCTTTAAACCAACCGAACCCAGGAGGGTCCCTCGATGGCGACGCGTATCGGCATCAACGGCTTCGGCCGGATCGGCCGCAACTTCTACCGGGCGCTCGCCGCTCGAACCTCAGACCTCGAGATCGTCGCGGTCAACGACCTGACGGACTCCACGACCCTCGCTCATCTCCTGAAGTACGACTCGGTCCTGGGTCGTTTGGGCAAAGAGGTCAAGGTCACCGACAGCGGGTTCTCGGTGGAGGGTGTCGACGTCAGGGTTCTGGCCGAGCGGGACCCGGCCGCCCTGCCTTGGGGAGACCTCGGCGCAGACATCGTGATCGAATCGACGGGTTTCTTCACCAAACGTGCCGACGCCGCCAAGCACATCGACGGCGGTGCCAAGAAAGTCATCATCTCGGCCCCCGCCAAGGATGAGGATGTGACGGTCGTCATGGGCGTCAACGACGACGGCTACGACCCTGCCAATCACCACGTCATCTCGAACGCTTCATGCACGACGAACTGCGTCGTGCCGCTGGCGAAGGTCCTGCAGGACAACTGGGGGATCGAGAAGGGCTTCATGACGACCTGTCACGCCTACACGAACGACCAGAACACCCTCGATCTCGCTCGCGACGACCTGCGTCGTTCGCGCGCTGCCGCGATCAACATCATCCCGACGACCACGGGAGCCGCGAAGGCAGCGTCACTCGCCATGCCCGAGCTGAAGGGCAGGCTGGACGGCCTGGCGCTGAGGGTGCCGGTGCCCGACGGTTCGATCACGGACCTCGTGGCGGTACTGGGGTCGGAGGTCACTGCCGAAGAGGTCAACAACGCCTACCGCGAGGCGTCCCAGTCCTCTCGCCTCAAGGGCATCCTCGAGTACACGGAGGACGCGATCGTGTCCACCGACATCGTCGGCAACCCCCATTCGTGCATCATCGACGGCCTCTCCACCATGGCGAACGGCAACATGGTCAAGGTCCTCGGCTGGTACGACAACGAGTGGGGTTAGTCCAACCGCCTTGTCGACCTAACAGAACTGGTCGCCTCGAAGCTCTGAACCAGGCGAGTGTGTATAAAGCGTCGCTGAGCGACGGAAATAACACACTCGGCGAAGAGACCGCCTGATCCACCTAGCCTGAGGAGACTTGCGTATGTCCCCTGCGGCATCGCTGCCGCACGTCACGGATCTGCCCGTCGAGGGGCGAAGGGTGCTCGTGCGCTGTGACCTGAACGTCCCCCTGAGAAGCGGGACGATCACCGACGACCTTCGGATCCGGGCGGCCATCCCGACGCTCCAGCACCTCATCGGCCGCGAGGCGAGCCTTGCGGTGTGCTCGCATCTGGGCCGGCCCAAGGGGCGAGTCGTCGAGGACCTCCGTCTAGCCCCGATCGGCCGCCGGTTGAGTGAACTGCTGGGGGTAGAGGTGGCGGTGGCGCAAGACGTCGCCGGCCCGGATGCCCGTCGGCTCTGCTCCTCGGACGCATCCGTGGTCCTCCTGGAGAACCTTCGGTTCGAGCCCGGAGAGGAGAGCAACGACCCGGGCTTCGCGTCGGCCCTGGCCGATCTTGCTGAGGGCTACGTGGACGACGCCTTCGGTGCCGCGCACCGGGCGCATGCATCCATCGTGGGAGTGGCCGAGCGCCTCCCCTCGGCGGCCGGCTTCCTCTTGGCCGCCGAAGTTCAGAAGCTGGAGCGCCTCCTCCATGATCCCGAGCGGCCGTTCGTAGCCGTGCTGGGCGGCGCCAAGGTCTCGGACAAGCTGAGCGTCATCGGCAACCTGTTGGATCGCGTCGATGCCCTCTGCATCGGAGGGGCGATGGCCTTCACCTTGCTGGTAGCTCAAGGCGAGGAGGTTGGACGCTCTCTCGTCGAGAGGGACCGGGTGGATGAGGTCCGAGCCGTGCTGTCGGCCGCGGAGCAGAAGGGCGTCGACATCCTGCTGCCGACAGATGTCGTTGCAGCGGAGCGACCCGAGGCCGGAGCCGATCACCGCGTCGCACGGATAGACGAGATCGGTGACTACATGGGCGTCGATATCGGCCCCGAGACGGCGAAGAGGTTCGCCGCTTGCATCGGGGCAGCCAAGACCGTTCTGTGGAACGGGCCCATGGGGATATTCGAGATCGATGCATTCGCTAAGGGGACCGAGACGATCGCCGGCGGGATCGCCGAGGCGACCTCGCATGGCGCCTACACCGTCGCCGGTGGGGGAGACTCGGCCGCTGCACTGGCCAAGCTCGGGATGATCGATGCGGTTTCGCACCTATCCACCGGCGGGGGCGCCTCCCTCGAGCTCCTTGAAGGCAAAGAGCTGCCCGGCGTGACGGTGCTTAGGAAACGGAAGGAGTCGAAGGGATGAGAACCCCGTTGATCGCGGGCAACTGGAAGATGAACCTCACGCATCTAGAGGGCATGAGGCTCGTGCAGGCGCTCGGTCATGAGCTCGCAGGCCACGATTTCTCAGCGGTCGAGGCGGTCGTGTGCCCACCGTTCACTTCGCTGCGCACGATCCAGACCCTGATCGATTCCGATCGCTACGAGATCGGGCTCGGCGCGCAGAACATGCACCATGAGAAAGAGGGCGCCTTCACCGGAGAGATCTCGGCATCCATGCTCAAGTCTCTGGATGTCGACTATGTGATCCTCGGCCATTCGGAGCGCCGCGACTATTTCGGAGAGACCGATGAGTTCGTCAACGCGAAGGTGAAGGCAGCGTTCGCCGCCGGCCTCACACCGATCATGTGTTGCGGGGAGACCGACGGTGAGCGAGAAGCGGGTGAGACGGAGCACAAGGTCGACCGGCAGGTGCGCGCCGGCCTCGCCGGCCTCAGCCCCGAGAACGCAGCCAAGGTCGTCGTCGCCTACGAGCCGATCTGGGCGATCGGTACCGGAAAGACCGCGACGCCCGAGGACGCCCAGGGGACGATCGCCTACATCCGATCGGTGTTGGCGGACGTCTTCCCCGCCGAGGTCGCCGATCAGATCCGGATCCTGTACGGAGGAAGCATGAAAGCGGGCAACGCGGCGGCACTCATGGCCCAGCCCGACATCGACGGAGGTCTCGTCGGCGGTGCATCACTGGAAGCCGGAGAGTTCGCATCGATCGTCAAGGCAGCCACAAGCGGTCGGCTGGGCGAGCGCGCCGGAAAGAAGAGGTAATGCCTGCGCGGATCATCTACGTCATCCTCGATGGGCTCGGCGACGACCCGATCCCGGCCCTCGGCGGCAAGACGCCACTGGAGGCAGCCAAGACTCCCAACCTCGACCGTCTAGCGCGCGAGGGTCGCAACGGTTACGTGACGACGGTCGGAGAGGGCATCGCTCCGGAATCCGACATCGCGGTGTTCGCCGTCCTCGGTTACGACCCCCACGAACACCACACCGGCCGCGGTCCTCTCGAATCGGTGGGGGCCGGTCTCGAGGTGAACCGCGGGGACCTCGCTTACCGCGTCAACTTCGCCACCGTCGAACCTGAAGGTGATGGTTGGGTCATCCTCGATCGGCGCGTCGGAAGAGACTTGAGCTCTGAGGAAGCCCATGCCCTCGCGGCCGAGGTCTCCGAGAAGGTCAACATCCCCGGAGCGAACTTCGACTTCCGCGCCACGATCGGGCACAGGGGTGTACTCGTGATCCGTTCCGAAGAGGGTGCTCTTTCGGCCGAGGTCGAGAACTCCGACCCCGCATACGGCCGTCAGGGCGCGCTCGGTGTCGCTCTCGAGACGTTCGACAACCATGTCGTACGGGTCGCCCCCGTGAAAGATCATGAGGGCGATGAGGCTGCGCAGCGCGCGTCGCGCTTGACCAACGAGTGGTTGCGAGAGGCCTATGAAGTGCTCAACTCGTCTGAGGTGAATCGCAAGCGCACTTCGGCCGGCAAGCTCGCCGGAAACTTCGTGCTCACGCGCGACGGCGGCGACCACCTTCCGAACCTGGTCCCGTTCCGGGAGCGGTTCGGGTTGCAGATGGGCTGCTTCGTCGAGATGCCTGTCGAGGTGGGTATCGCCCGGCTGATGGGGATGGGCATGGTCGAGGCCCCGACCGGGATCCCTGCAGCTCAGCAGTACGAGGAGTGGGCTGCTCTCGCCCTCGAGGCGATCGAGGGCTACGACGGCCTCTACATCCACATCAAGGGCCCGGATGTTCCGGCGCACGACGGCGACCACGAGGCCAAGATCGCGAGCATCGAGGAGATCGACTCCATCTTCTTCACGAGGCTCCTGTCCGACCTCGATATGTCCCGGACGATCGTCGCCGTGACCGCAGACCACTCGACCAGCTGCGTCCGCAAGGCACACACCGACGGTCCCGTGCCGCTGCTGGTGGCGGGGGCCGGCGTCTCGAGTGACTCCGTCGAGAGCTACGGCGAGACGGCCTCCCGCCGGGGAGCGATGGGTCATCTGATGGGGCCCGAGATCATGCCTGGTCTTGTAGCCCTAGCCCGGGGATAATCTGTCTATATGACGGCTCGACGGAAGCACTCCCTCGCCGATGTGCTCGGCCCCCTCGAGGCCGAGATCATGGACGCCGTCTGGGAGCTGCGGGACGTCACGGTTCGCGACGTGCACAAGGCCCTCAACCGCGCTCGGCCCACCGCCTACACAACCGTGATGACGACGATGGGCCGGCTGGTGGACAAGGGTCTGCTACAGCGAGACGAGCGGCCCCCGGCGCACCGCTATGCGCCTGCGCTCAGCAAGGAGCAGTACGCCAAGTCGACCGTCAAATCCGTCGTGGATTGGCTGGTGAGCCACTTCCCGGACCCGGCCGTGACGTATTTCATCGATCGCGTCGAGAAGGAAGACGACGAGGCGATCGATCGGCTCAAGGACGCGATAGAGCAGCGTCGCAGGCCAGACAAACCAGGTAAGGGTGGCTAACACACCTTCGATCCTTGCCCTCGAGACCGACTCCGCGTGGGTCGTGATCCTGGCCGTCTCCTGCGCGACGCTTGCCGGGGCGATCATCTTCAGGAAGCTGATCGGCAAGACGGGCGGCGCATGGGGAGCCCTGCTGCTCTCGCTTCCTCTGGTCCTCCCGTTGGTGGCGGCGCTCGCATTCGCCTCTGCGGTTCTCCCCGAGATCTCCGTCCTCAATCCGGCCTCGCCGTCATTCCTGAAGAGGTCGACGGGTCCGGTGCACCTGTTGATGCTCGCCGACGAGCGTTCCCGCGTCGTTACGCCGTACGCGGTCACGGGGTCGGCAGGGCCTTGGTTGCTCCTCATCGGCGGAGCGGTCGCCGCGTTCATGCTCATCCGCAGGGGCATGGGAGTGGCGATGCTGCATCGTCTCGTGGCGCGCTGCAGCCGGCCTCGGAGTAACGGCGAGATGGTGGCCCGAGCCAAGATGCGCGCCCTCGTCCGAGAGACGAAGATCAAGCGAACCCCCGAGTTGCTCGTTCTCCCGGTGGGTTGCTCGGGAGCTTTCGCGGTCGGAGGCAGGCGTCCTCGCGTCCTGCTTTCCCGGGACCTCATCGGATGCCTTGACGAACAGGAGCTCGAAGCGACCTTGGCACACGAGGTTGCCCACATCGAAGCGAAGGACTCGCCGCTGTTGTTCACGGCCGGTCTCCTGCGCGACCTCGTTGCTTGGAACCCGCTCGGTCACATCGCCTACAAGAGGCTCATGAGCGACCGGGAGATCGAAGCCGACAGGAGAGCTGCCGTGTTGACCGGCCGGCCGCTCGATGTCGCGTCCGGCCTTCTCAAGGTCTGCGAGGCGGTCGGCTACAACGGGGGCCGGCGGGCGCGCAGTGCCCTGGCTTTCGGCGGGAAGGGATCGCTGAAGAAGAGGGTCTCGGGCCTGCTGGTGATGGCCGACGGGGGCATCGCCCCCGATGGTGCCAGTAAAACGCTCTACCCGATGGCCGCGCTGGCTGTTGCTCTTCTGGGTTTGACGGTGGGAGCCCGCGTCGCCAACCAGGACCTGGGAGCTTTCGCCATCGTGTGGGGTGGGTCGTCATCCACCGCCGAACCGGCAGACCTTTGGGTACCGCCCGCCCGATCCCACCATGTGGAGGCCGTGCGACACCGTGTGACCGCCACGAGGACCCCGAAGACCGCTCGCCTTGCTGCTCAGAAGATCGAGCTCCGGCCAGCCCGGGCGCCGGAGTTCACCGACGGCTTCGCCTTCAAAGCCAAGAACCTGTCGCTCTGGGTCAAGTGGATGTCCCGCCAGGCCCGGAGCGTCCCGCCCGCCTCCCTGCGCTGGGAGGGCCGCCAGGACTGGCTGATGGTCCCGATCGTCTCGGACCCTATGGGCGCCGGATTCCGCGTCTACCGTCTAAGCTATTGAGCCCCGGGGCACCCAGATGGGGGCCCGGACTCCTGAAGGCAAAGATAAAGAAGAGGTGTAAGAGATGCTGACCCCTATCCTCGTCGTGATCCACGTGATCGCGTCCTTGCTGCTGATCCTGTTCATCCTTCTCCACGCCGGACGAGGAGGCGGTGTCTCCGAGATGTTCGGTGGAGGGATGCAGACCCAAGCGATGGGTTCAACCGTCATGGAACGAAACCTCGACCGGATCACGATCATCACGGCGGTCGTCTTCTCGGGGACGACGGTCCTCCTCGCTTTCCGACTCCAGTAGCCATCCGTACCGTGATCAGGGTCGCGGCCGCCGTTGCGGCCCTGATGCTCTGTGCCTGCAC
>JBKJYP010000306.1:0-4600 GCA_046715695.1 Actinomycetota bacterium
CGTTCTGATCAAGTCGGCGTCAAAGCAGCGGGCGGGCGCGGCCGGACGCCAGGCTAGATGGGGGAGGTGATCGCTCCTTGGGACGCGGAGGACACCGAGGCTGCGTACTTGGCGAAGACGCCCTTCGTGTAGCGGGGGGCCGGTGGCATCCAGTCGGCAAGACGCTTCTCGATCTCGTCATCGCTCAACTTGAGACGAAGTTCCCGTGCTTCTACATCGATCTCGATCGTGTCACCATCTTGCACTGCAGCCAAGGGTCCTCCGCGCGCAGCTTCCGGCGCGATGTGACCCACCATCAGCCCGTGCGTCGCACCCGAGAAGCGACCATCGGTGATGAGTGCGATCTCGTCTCCCAATCCCTCTCCGACGATCGCAGCGGTGACGTGAAGCATCTCTCTCATGCCCGGCCCCCCCGCGGGGCCCTCGTACCGGATGACGACGACATCGCCGGCCTTGATCGAACGTTCCTTCACCGCCGCGAAGCACGCTTCCTCGGAGTCGAAGACGCGGGCGGGTCCGCTGTGCATCAGCCGCTCGTGCCCGGCCAGCTTCACAACCGCGCCCACGGGCGCAAGGTTGCCGCGCAGTATCGCCAGGCCACCAGACGCTTTGAGCGGTGAGCCGATCGAGACAACAACCTCCTGCCCTTCCTCTTCGTCCACTGCCGCGGCGATCTCGCCGATGGTGCGGCCGTCGACCGTGCGCGCCCATGGGTCGATGAGGTCTTTCTTCAGCAGCTCACGCATCACGAGAGGAGTGCCGCCCGCACGATGAAGGTCGGTGGCGACGAACCTGCCGCCCGGTTTGAGGTCGGCGACTATCGGCGTGCGAGACGCGATCTCATCGAAGTCCTCCATCTCGAGCTCTATCCCAAGCTCATGTGCGATCGCGAGGATGTGGAGAACACCGTTGGTAGAGCCTCCGGTCGCGGCGATGGACGCGATCGCGTTATCGATGGCAGTCCTCGTGATGATCCCCGATGGCTTGATGTCGTCGCGCACGATCTGAGCAGCGAGACGGCCGACCTGCACCGCCGCATCCAACTTGCGGGGGTCGGACGCTGGAATCGACCCGAATGCCACCGGAGATATGCCGAGGAAATCCGACGCGGTGGCCATCGTGTTGGCGGTGAACTGCCCTCCACATGCGCCGGCGCCCGGACAGGCGACCTCCTCGAGTGAGTGCAACTCTTCGGCACTGAGGGTCCCGGCAGCATGCTGGCCGACGGCCTCGAAGACGTCCTGGATCGTGACATCCCGGTTGTGCCAACGCCCGGGATCGATCGACCCCGAGTAGAAGACCAACCCGGGTATGTCCAATCGGCAGAGGGCCATCACGGATCCTGGGATGGTCTTGTCGCAACCAACGAGACAGACCAAGCCATCGAACAGGTGGCCGCGCGCGACCAACTCGATGGAATCTGCTATCACCTCGCGGCTGACGAGACTGGCGCGCATGCCTTCGGTCCCCATCGAGACGCCGTCCGATACGGAGATGGTGTTGAACTCCATCGGCGTCGCCCCGGCGGCCCTGATACCGATCTTTACCTGCGCCGCCAAGCGTCGCTGATTGAAGTTGCAGGGCATAGTTTCGATCCACGTGGTGGCCACGCCGATGATCGGCCTGGCCAGGTCCTCGTCGTCGAATCCGACGGCCTTCAACATCGCGCGGGCCGGTGCTCGGTCCGGCCCGTCGGTGAGGGCCGCGCTCTTGCGCTTAGCGGGGTCCGATGGCTGATCGTAAGGAGTAGTAGTCATATATGACCAAACTATGCGACAAATCGCCCATCGCGCTTGACTGCGCCTCCGGTGTGTCTATACTCGTGCCTTCACCTCGTCACCGCTGCCGGGGCCGTGCAAAACGACCTGGAGCGGAAAGTGATGTCAAATAGATCGACCGCAGCGACGAGGCACCGAAACCCCAGCGCAGTCGCTGCGCGCCCGCTGTACCTACTCTCCCTCGTACTTATTACCTAGGCGCGCGCCCTCAGGCATAGATGCCTGGAAGCGTGCGCCGACCCTCCGGACCCCGGGGGGTTTTTTCGTTTCATAAGCAAGTTTGGCCGGTCCGTACTAGCAAGAGGAGGAAACACATGAAGCTCGAGATCGAGAACGGAAAGTTCGTTGGGACCGCAGAGTGGAAAGAGCCGGGAGTCGTAGTCCTCGACATGGAGGACGAGAGCCAGCGGGAATGGTTCGAGGACTACTTCCACGCAGAAGACTCCTACATGGACGGCTCGGTCGAGTGCGACCACATGGCCGCCGGCCGCCGGGACTCGTCGGAGCAAGCGTTCACCCACGCCGCCTACCGCCTCTCCGCCTACGCCTACAGAATCAGGTCGGGCGACGGCATGCGAGCTACTAAGCACGAGACTCATAAGCCATGAGGCAGATCCGTATCCAGAAGCGAAAGCCGAGGAAGCGATGAGTGAGGTCTCGGGAGCACGTTCACTTATCTCTTCGCTCGAGGCTGCGGGCGTCGAGGTCATCTTCGGCATCCCCGGCGGCGCGATCCTGCCCGCATACGACCCCATCATGGATTCGCCGATCCGGCACATCCTCATGCGGCACGAACAGGGAGCCGGGCACGCGGCCGAGGGCTACGCCCAGGCAACCGGCAAGCCCGGCGTTTGCATGGCGACCTCAGGACCGGGCGCGACGAACCTCGTCACGCCGCTCATGGACGCCTACATGGACTCGATCCCCGTCGTCGCCATCACCGGCCAGGTTCCTCGCCCGGTGATCGGGAACGACGCTTTCCAGGAAGCCGACATCACCGGCATCACCATGCCGTGCACCAAGCACAACTACAAGGTCATGGACCCTGACGAGATCCCGATGGTTATCGCGGAGGCGTTCCACATCGCAACCACCGGCCGGCCGGGGCCCGTGCTCGTCGACATCCCCAAGGATGTTCTGCAAGCAGCGACATCCTTCGAATGGCCATCTTCGATCAACCTCCCCGGTTATCGCCCCACCGAGCGACCGAACCTCAAGCAGATCAAAGCCGCCGTCGGGATGATCCGAGAAGCACATCGCCCCGTCATCTACGCGGGCGGGGGGATCATGAAAGCCCGGGCCGCACATGAGCTGCTCCGCTTCGCAGAGGCGGTGGGGGCTCCGGTCGTGACCACACTCATGGCGCGAGGGGCGCTCCCGGACAGTCATCCGCTATGCCTCGGCATGCCGGGGATGCATGGGAAGTACGCCGCCGTCAATGCGATGCAGAAGGCCGACCTCCTCATCACGCTGTGCGCACGGTTCGATGATCGCGTCACAGGCGACCTCGCTACCTTCGCCCCCGACGCCAAGATCATCCACGCCGATGCCGACCCCGCCGAGATCGGCAAGAACCGGGCCGTCGACTGCCCCATCGTCGGTGACGCCCGTTCGATCCTCGAGGAGCTCAACCACGCTGTTGTCGCGGACATGCGCTCGAACGGTGCCTACGACTTCGCGGAATGGCGCACAGAGGTCGGAACTTGGGAACGGGACTTCCCTATCGCTTACGACCAGTCCGAGGATGGCCCGATCAAGCCACAGTTCGTGATCGATCGCATCGGACAGAAAACGGCCGGCGATGCGCTCGTCGTGACCGGCGTTGGTCAGCACCAGATGTGGGCATCTCAGATGATGCCCATCGAGCGTCCCTACTCCTTCATCTCATCTGGTGGCCTCGGAACCATGGGCTTCGCGGTTCCCGCAGCTTTGGGGGCCAAGGTCGGACGACCAGGCGAGCGAGTCGTCGCCATCGACGGCGACGGTTGCTTCCAGATGACCGCGCAGGAACTGGCAACTGCGACGATCGAGAAGATCCCCTTCACCGTTGCCATCCTCAATAACAACTACCTCGGCATGGTCCGTCAGTGGCAGGAGCTCTTCTACAAGGGCCGCTTCTCCGAAACGTATCTGCCGGCCGATACGCCCGACTACGTGAAGCTCGCCGAGGCGTACGGAGGCATCGGGCTACGGGCGACAACACCCGACGAGGTCGACAACGTCCTGGACAAGGCATTAGGGATCGACGATCGCCCCTGCATCATCGACTTCAGGACGGACCCCACGGAGATGTGCTTCCCCATGGTCCCGGCAGGGGCTTCGAACGACGACATCCTTCTTGCTCCCCCGCGCGCCGGGGGTGGCGGGGAAAACCTGATGATGGGGCCACCCCGATGAAGCACACCCTGTCTGTGCTCGTCGAGAACCGCTCAGGCGTGCTCGCTCGGATCTCCGCCCTCTTCGCACGTCGCGGGTTCAACATCGACTCCCTGGCCGTGGGCGAGACCGAAGACCCCGCGGTGTCTCGGATGACGATCGTCGTGGCCGCCGACGGCAAGCCCATCGAACAGGTTACGAAGCAGCTCCACAAGCTCATCAATGTTCTCCGGATCGCGGAGCTGCCCCACGACGGGACGGTCGAGAGAGAGCTGACACTCATCAAGGTCGGGATCGGAGGAGCGCGCAAAGCAGAGATCCTCGAGATCGTCGAGATATTCCGGGCGCGCGTCGTCGACGTGACTCCCTCCACTCTGATGATCGAAGCAGCCGGTGACCCCGACAAGATCACGGCCCTCGAGGAGCTTCTCGCTCCATACGGGATC
>JBKJYP010000307.1:0-8358 GCA_046715695.1 Actinomycetota bacterium
AGGCCAACTGCATGTGGTGCAAGTTCAAGCCGCTGTGCCCGATCTGGCCGGAGGGCCGCGAACTCCCACTCTGAGCGGAGCTCTCAATAAGGAAAGGCCCCCCAAAGAGCGGACGTCCTCGGGCGGACGCCAGAACAAAAGGGTGAAGCCCGGAGAGATCGTCGATGAGCGGAGCTCTCAATAAGGAAAGGCCCCCCTTCGGGGGGCCTTTCTGGGCTGTTCGGTGGAACCTTTGGTTACGGCTTGATCAGTTCCTTGACCGCATTCACGAGATCGAGGGTCCAGGCGTAGAGCTCGTCCAGGGAGCCGCCATCCTCGAGAGCCCTATCGACCCTCTGGTCGAGCGTGAGGATCAGCTCACGAGCTTCTGCAACCACCTGCTCGCCTTTGACCTTGCCGGCTGTCGACTTGGTCCAGGCCACCATCTCATCGGTGGTGTTCCGGAGGCTTTGCACCGCGTTGTTGCCTAGGGTGTCTTCGACATCGGTTGTGATGTCGTTGGCCCACCCCACGGCCTTCGTGACCGTGTCGTCATCGAAGGGCTCGAGCGTGTACTCCCTGAGATCCCTCGCGAGCTCACGGACACGGACAAGCAGGCTTCCATCGCCGAGAAGCTCGGTCAGGTGCTGGTCGGCCTTCGCTGCCAGGCGACGCACCCGCTCGTAACGACCCTCCGAGAAGTAGTCGTTCTCGAGAGCTTGGACCACGGCTCGTGCGTCCTCGATCAGCTCGTCCTCATCGGTCAACTCGGTCGCTCGAGTTTCGATCCTGTCGACGATCGGCTGAACGTCGTTCCACGAACCCTCGACCGGCCCTTCCGTACCGAAAGCACGGGGGGTCGTGTCGCTGTCACCGCCGCAACCTACGAAGACGATCGCTGCGGCGACGAGTGCTGCCCCAAATGTTCTGCGCATCCCTTCCTCCTTCTTCCTGTCCACCAGCCCGGATCTAACATGCGGCTCACCTCACTGCGGAGGATCGCCGTTCTGAGGTAAAGCTACTTAGAACGCCCTAGCAGGGCTGTCTCGGGGGAGACATGGACCCTGTCATCTGCGCGACTCTCAGATCCCCGCCCTTCTCCGGAGTCCCGCAGGCTGCTTCAACACGATCCGCCGTCCGTCGAGGTGGATGTAGCCCCGGTCCTCGAAGGAACGCAAGATCATGTTCACCCTTTGGCGGGACCCCCCGACCATGGAGGCGAGGTCCGCCTGGGTCAGGTGGAGGTCCAAGACCATCTCATCGCCTTCCTTGATCCCTCTCTCGTCAGCGAGACCCAACAGCAGCTTGGCCACGCGTCCGTGGAGGTCCAGGAATACGAGGTCCGACGCTTGTTCCGTGAGCCGTCGGAGAACCTTCCCGAGCGACTTCAACAACGCTTCTTCGAGCGTCGGATGGTCCCGCAGCAGCGAGATGAAAGTGTCTCTTGTGAGGCCCCAGACGGTTGTCGTTTCGAGTGCCTCGGCCGAGGCCGAGCGAGAGCCCCCGTCGAAGACGGCCAGCTCACCGAAGATCTCCGGGGGGGTGACGGTCGTGAGCACCATCTCCTCGCCTTCAGGAGATGTGACGAGCACCTTAACGACGCCCTCGGACACGATGAAGAGGGACTCGGCCGGGTCCCCCTGCATGAAGAGGATCTGGCCCTTCTTGTAGTGGCGGGGGACCATCCGCTCGGCGATGCTCGCCAGGGTCTCGGGATCGAGCCCCGCGAAAAGGTCGCTACGCGCAAGTAGCGTCGTCACACCATCCGTCTTCAGGATCCCGACCCTTCAGTCGCCCTACCGCCGATATTCAGCCAGCCAGAGTGTAAGACGCGGATGGGCCTCGGCGGAAGTACCCGGGTCCCAGGCTGCCCCCTGTAGTCTCCCTGGCTCAATGGGGATCCTCAGATCACCGTCCTTCTTCATCACCTACGCGGTGATCCAGACCCTTCTTTTCCTTTTCCTGATCAGGATCCTCGACCTCTACGAGCACGAGCCTTTCTCGGTTCTGGCCGCGATGGCAATGTGGGGCGCGGTCGGGGCCACCGCTCTCTCGGCCATCGGCAACGGGATCATCACCCGGCGCCTGCCCGAAGATATCGACCTGGTCTTCGGTGTCGCAATATCGGCCCCCGTCGTGGAGGAGGTCGCGAAAGGGCTCGCTCTGCTCGCCGCCTTCGTGATGGCCTTCGTGGCTCACCGCCGGTTCGGGGTCATGCAGCTCGGTGGTGTTACGGATGGGATCGTCTACGGCGCAGCTGTGGGTCTCGGGTTCGCGTTCACCGAGGACATCCACTACATGTTGCAGGTAGCCGCTCAGCGAGGTCTGGACGAAGGTTTCCATCTGTTCTTGGCTCGGCGGGATTTCTTCGGAACCGGCGCTCTGCACCACGCGATCTTCACGGCCGCCTTCGGGGCCGGTCTCGGGCTGGCGACATGGAGTCGGAGCCGGATAGCGCGCGTGGGGTGGGCACTCACCGGCCTCTTAACGGCCATCGCCCTGCACGCAACCAACAACGGTCTCGTCCAGGTCGCCCTGGTTGCGAGGCACGGGTTCGACCGCACCGCGGCTGCGCTGGCATCGGTCGCCCTGCCCCCCGATATGGAAGCCACGAAGAGCGCAGCTTTGACCGCGATGGCGATCCTCGACTTCGTGGTCGTCGTCCTCTTCGCAGTAGCGATCGCTGTCTGGTTGCGACATCAGAGGAAAGTCATAGGTCATGAGCTAAAGGACGAGATCGAGTCGGGTCTGATCGATCCGCGCGACGGCGAGCTCGTGCCGAGCTACCACAAGCGGTTGCGTTGGTACTGGCAGCTCGTTCGGGTGGGGGAATGGGAGAGGTTCCGGGCAGTCAAGCGATTGCACATCGAGCTGGCCGGACTCGCTTTCCAGAAGTGGCGATCGGGCAAGGACTCCGAAGACGCGGCGATGACGCGCCAGCGGATCGCCACCCTAAAAGCCCAGAGCGCGGTGGATGTGTACGCTCCCCGTTAGACATGGGCTCTCCAACGGCGCAGGTACGCGAGCAACTCAAAGCGATCCCTCTCTTCGCGTCTTGCTCCAAGAAAGAGCTCTCTCTGCTTGCAGGCATCGTCGAGGAGGTCGCGTTCTCGGCCGGCGACGCTCTCTGCGAGGAGGGTGAGAAGGGGCTCGGTCTCTATGTGGTGCTCGAGGGCGAGACCCAGGTCCGGATCGGCGGCAAGAAGCGGCGGGACATGGGGCCCGGCGCCTTCTTCGGCGAGATCGCTCTGCTTGATGGGGGGCCGAGATCGGCGACGATCATGGCCAAGACCGACGTCACCGCCCTGCATATCCCGGCCTGGAGCTTCAACGCCACGTTGAAATCGGAGCCGAGCCTGGCCCTCCCGATGTTGAAAGAGGTCTGCCGGCGGATCCGGGCGAGCGACAGCGAGAAGGTTCCTGTCACACCCCCCGGATAACGTCTTTCTCCATGGACACATCCGTACTCAAGGCTTCGGCGGCGATCCGAGCCGCGCTTAGGGGCCACGACCCCAGTCCCGAGCAATGGGCTGCGATCGCCCACCCGCTCGAGCCCGTGCACCTCATCGCGGGGGCAGGTTCGGGCAAGACCGCCATCATGGCGGCGCGTATCGTCTGGATCGTCGAGAACCACGGGTACCGGCCGGATCAGGTGCTGGGGCTGACGTTCACCAACAAGGCGACCGAGGAGCTCCAGGCGCGTGTCCGCGCGGCCCTCAACGAGATCGACCCTGTGCACTCGGCGGACGCAACCATCTCGACGTACCACGCGTTCGCTTCGCAGGTCGTGCGTGAGCACGGCCTCCTCGCCGACGTCGAACCCGAGGCCGGCCTCCTTTCAGAGGCACAGCAATGGCAGCTGATCCTCGGTTGCCTCGATGATCTCCCTGCGTTCGAGGCTTACGAGATCCGTTCCTCATACATCGTTCGGGATGCGATCGCCTTGGCGAGCGCGATCGCAGACCACTCGATCGATATCTCGGATGTGCAGGCCGCGTCCGAAGCGCACATGGCTCGCTTCAAGACGGATGAGGACGTGATCAAGACGGCCACGAAGCGACTCGAGCTCTGTCGTGTCGTCGATTCCTATACGCGCCTGAAACGGTCTCGCGGCAAGATCGACTACGGAGATCAGATCACGAAGGCGGTGCAACTCCTGCGTGACCACGCGGACATACGAGCTACTTATCAGGAACGCCATCCGATCCTCTTGCTCGACGAGTATCAGGACACGAACGTCGCCCAGCGCAAGATGATCGAGCTCTTGGTAGTGCCCGGTGGGTGTATCACCGCGGTCGGCGACACACGTCAGGCGATCTACGCATGGCGAGGTGCGACGATGTACAACCTCATCGGTTTCCCGGGTCATTTCCCTCGTAACGGACAGATCGGTTACGACCCCGTCCCGCTATCGAAGAACTTCCGTTCGGGCTCTCGCATCTTGTCCGCCGCGAACGTGGTGGTCGAGCAGATCGCGGCCGAGCGCCGGCCGGGCCCCCCTCTCGAGGCCTCGGCGAACAATCTCGATGGAGAGGTGTCGCTGGGGCTGTTCTCGACCGATCGGGCCGAAGCCGAGTGGATCGCGGATCAGATCGAGTCTCTTCACGAACAGGTCTTGCTCGAGGGTCGCGACCCGGTCGCTTGGAAGGACATAGCGATCCTCGTGCGCCGCCGTTCGACGATGGACCCGATCATCACTGCCCTCGAGGCCCGCGACATCCCGGTCGAGATCGTCGGGCTGGCCGGCCTGCTGAAGGCTCCCGAGGTCATCGAAGTGGTTGCGTGGCTCCGCTGTCTCGAGACGAAGCCTCGTGCGAACCGCTGGATGGCTCGTGTCCTGCTCGGCCCCCGATGGCGGATCCATTACCGTGATCTCGCCCTCTGCGCGCGTTGGGCCGCACTGCGTAACCGCGATTACATCATGCGGCTGGCCGAGGGCGATGAAGAGATCGCCGCCGACATGACGCCGGGAGACGTGGGCTATTCACTCGCCGAAGCCCTCAACCATCTCGACGAGATCGAGGGCCTTGGCGAGGTGGCCAAAGCACGTCTGCGAGCGTTCTCCGAGCGACTCGAATCACTGCGATCGAGGACCTCCGCGCCGTTGCTCGAGCTCGTCCAAGCCGTTATCTCGACGAGCGGGATCGGCGACGCTCTCCAGTCGAGCTCCTCCCGCTACGCGCCTGCTGCCCGGCAGAACCTCTCGAACTTCCTCGACCAGGTGGCGGCGTTCTCTCCGGTCGAGGGCGAGGCGAGCCTCAGGAGTTTGCTCGACTACCTCGACGCAGCGGACTCGGCCGAGGAGACGCTCGAGGCCACACAACCCGCCGAGGCAGACTCGGTCAAGTTGATGACGGTGCACGCGGCCAAGGGCCTCGAATTCGAGTGCGTGTTCGTACCATCCGTGGCGGCCAAACAAGGGAAGTACGGATTCACCTATTCCGTGTTCCCATCGACGCGCACGAGCGACCCGTTGCGGAACGCGACGGATCTCCCGTACGACGTGCGCGAGGACCGCGAGCACCTGCCGTCCTGGGAAGACGTAAAGCCGAAAGAGTTCACCGAGCGCGTTCGCGAGCGCGTGCTCGAGGACGAACGTCGCCTCTTCTATGTCGCGCTGACCCGCGCCAAGCAGCGTCTCGCCGTCACGGCCGCCTGGTGGGTGGGCAGAGATGTCACAGAGAAAGGGCCGAGCCAGTTCTGGTGCGAGCTCGAGCCACTCGCCGAGGACGGCATCGTGAACATCGTCCGAAAGGATGAGTTCCCGGCGGACAACCCAACCTTCGAAGAGCTGGATGTCACGTGGCCCCCACCACCGCGGGCAGCGATCGAGGATCCGCTCTGGCCCGGGGGCTTCGGCTCGATCGCAGACGACCTCGTCGGCGGCCACAAGACCGTCGACGACCTAGCCGCGGCCCTCGATGCGCCGGCTCGTCAAGAGTTGCAGGAGGCGATCGCCGAGGCGAAGCAGAGCATCGACATGATCGCGGCGGCGGCCGTGCCGGCGGAAGAGCCGGCCATCCAGCTCCCCGACATCCTCTCGGCGACCTCGCTCGTCTCCTACGAGAAGGGCCAACTCGACGCATGGGATCTGGCTCGGCCCCTTCCCTCTCGCCCGACGCCTCAGCGCCGCTTAGGTACCGAGGTCCACCGGCTGATCGAGGAGAAGACCCGAGGCGTCGCGGCGTGGGCCGAGGAAACCGAGCTCGACGATCCCGACCCTCTCGCCTCCAAGCCCGGGATGGCAGCCGAGCTGATGAAGGCCTTCGAGGAGTCCGGTTACGCCGACAGGACCCCGGCGACCCTGCCTAGTGGCGAGCCGATGATCGAGATGCCCTTCGCCATCGCGGTCGACGGGCGGATCGTGCGGGGCCGGATCGACGCCGTCTACGAGACGGACGACGGGGGGATCGAGATCGTGGACTACAAGACCGGCGCCCGCTTCGAGCCGGGGCCTTCCGACCAGCTCAGCCTCTACGCCGAGGCACTTTTTCGGAACCGGCTGATACCCAAGGGCACCCCCGTAACGTTGACCTATGTATGGCTCGACGGCTCGGAGCCGACGAGCAGGGCCTGGCTCCGCCCCTAGAACCGAGGTGCGGAACGGGCCCGCCTATAAGATGCCTTTTTCAGGGCGTTACATGACTGTGGGGGTTAACTAGATGAAGATCAGGCGGCTATCTCTTCTCGCGAGCGTCGTGTTCGCGCTCTTTTCCCAACTTCTGATAGCGCCCTCGGCGCAGGCGGCCCAATTCGAGTGCACGGCATACCGGGCCACGATCATCGGCACCGCGGGCAATGACCGCCTCGAAGGCACCTCAGGCAGAGATGTCATCGTCGGTCGCGGTGGCAAAGACATCATCCTCGGCAAGGGTGGGAACGACGTCCTCTGCGGCAACGGCGGCGATGATCAGGTAGATGGAGGCCGGGGCGGTGACATCGTCCTCGGAGGTAAGGGTAACGACAAGCTGGTCGCGGGCCCAGGAGTCGATGACGTCGTCGGCGGCGGGGGTCGCGATCTTTGCGACACCAGCGGCAATGACACGGTCAGGTCTTGCGAGGACGGCCAGGCGAACGACCGCGACGGTGACAGGGTCAACGACGGACAGGACAACTGTCCTTCAGTTCCCAACTCTTCCCAGCTCAACAGCGACGGCGACCTCAAAGGCGATGCCTGCGACACGGACGATGACAACGATGGTGTCGCCGATGCCACGGACAACTGCCCGACAACCCCGGGTGTTGCATCCAACTCGGGCTGTCCCGCACCGCCTTCTGCTGCCGATTCCGATTTCGATGGTGTCGCCGACTCCGCCGACAACTGCCCTGGGATCTCCAATGCGAACCAGGGCAATGTAGATGGTGATGCCCAAGGCGACGCCTGCGACTCAGATGATGACAACGATGGTGTCGCCGACACGGCCGACTCTTGCCCAACCGTTGCCGGAACGGCCCCCAACGGGTGCGTCCCGGGTGGCGACGGTGACGGTGACGGGATCGCCGACTCGAGCGACAACTGCCCGGGGATCCCCAACGCGGACCAGGCCAACCTCGACCGTGATCCGCAGGGTGATGCCTGTGATTCGGATGACGATGCTGACGGCCTGGCCGATACGGGTGACAACTGTTCGCTGGTAGCCAACTCCGACCAAGCCAACAACGACGGCGATGGGCAGGGAGATGCGTGTGATCCCGACGATGACAACGACACCGTTCCCGACACGAGTGACGCATGCCCGGCCGTGGCCGGGCCAGTCAACAGGAACGGATGCCCCGGTCCAGCCGATAGGGACAATGACGGGACCGCCGACTCCTCCGACAACTGTGTCGACGTCGCCAACGCTGATCAAGCGAACTTCGATAACGACGCCTTCGGGGATACCTGCGACACGGACGATGACAACGATGGTGTTCTGGACACGGATGACCGTTGTCCCAAGCAGCCCGGTACCGCCCAGAACCTTGGGTGCGTCACGCATCCCGGGCCCTTCGTGCCGGTAGACAACGATCGGGATGGCGTGGCCGACTCCTCCGACAACTGTGTCGGTGTGGCGAACCCGATCCCCGAAGGCAAGACGAGTCAGACGGACACAGACGGAGATGGCAAGGGCAACGAATGCGACGAGGACGACGATGGCGATGGCATCAAGGACTTGGATGACAACTGCGATCTCGTCGCCAATGCGAACCAGAGTGATCTCGATGGAGACCGGCAGGGTGACGCGTGCGATCTAGATGACGACAACGACGGACGACCAGACGCGACCGACAACTGTCCGGGGATCCATAACGCCGACCTAGCCAACTCGGACAACCTCAACGATGGCGGTAATGCGTGCGACTCCGATGATGACAACGTCGGATTGACCGACTCGGAGG
>JBKJYP010000308.1:0-3989 GCA_046715695.1 Actinomycetota bacterium
TCATCGAATCCTCCGACTAGCCTGAGGAGCCGATGCCTCGCCTCCCGACCCGCTAGGGCGGGCAACCCGAGGGCTTATCGGCGCCAGACTGGGATCATCGACCGGCCGACAGTCGGGCCAAAGACCACAAGCGCCACCACGAGACCTGCGATCACGAATGGGAGCGGATCCGGACCTGGGAAACCTTCGCCCGCAGCGCGCGCGAGTTCGAGATCGCGTTCGCTGGGGGGAGCAACCTCGGAGGTGTCCCCCTGCGTGTCTGCGAGGACCGACGGGTCGGTTCCCTCGCCTCCACCGTTCGATGCGCCACCGCCCCCATCTCCGTTGCCCCCGCCGACTCCCCCGTTGCCTCCACCATCGCCACCACTACCGCTCCCACCGGACCCGTCTCCCGAAGAACCCGAGGAGCCTTCACCCTTGACCGTTCCGGCAGCTCCATCGACAGACTCACCGCTGGTTCCTTCGACGGCACTCCCAGCCGAGATCGTTGGGTTGTTGCACTCTTTTATCGGAGGTGGGGCCGGAGCTCCGGGGATATTCCTAACCGCATCGAAGACAGCTTCCACGAGATTGGGAGGCAGGGGCGAGTATCCGAGGATCTCGGCTGACTGCTGCCCTTCGCACGCCATGTAGATCATGAAGCGGCCGAGCACGGCTCCCTTAGCGGGATCGAAACCCTTCGTCTCTGAGATGAGATAGCTGTAGCTAGAGATGGGATACGTGTCGGGATGGTTGTAGACGTAGACCCTGCTGAGGTTCTGCGTGCGGTCCGAGTTGAGCTCCGCTTGGGTGAGCGCGATCGCCACGTTGCGTGCTGTCGGCTGCGTGTAGGCCCCGCTCACGTTCTTGATGGAGGCCACGGGACGGCCACGCTGGAACGCGTATCCGGCTTCAACGTAGCCGATGGACCCGACCCCAGTGGAGTCGTTGGCGACGTAGTTCGCGACCCCGTCTGAGCCTTTCTGCGAGACCGACCCCGAGAAGTTCGGCCAGTAGGATGTGGGCTCGGGCGGGATGTTGTTGGCGGCTGCGAACGAATCCCAGATGCTGGACTCGACACTGTCGATGAAGGCCGAGAACTGTGCCGATGTCCCCGAGCCATCGCTCCTGATGACTGGGATGATCGCCTGGTCCGGAAGCCGAAGGTTCGGGTTGTCGGCTTTGATCTTGGGATCCGACCAGTTTTCGATACCGCCGGTGAAGATCAGAGAAATGGTCTCTGTAGAGAGCCTCAGGGTCTTGATCGCTTGGCCTTGGACGTCGCGCAGGTTGTACATCATCGACGTGCCGCCGGCCACGATCGGCGAGTACTGGAAACTCTTGTCCTTGCTCCGGAGCTTCTCCAACTCATCGGGGAGGAACGGGATCTCTGAGACTGCGAAATCGACCTGGTCGATCAAGTAGAACTGGCGGCCCGCACTCGATCCCACACCCTGGTAGTTGACCGACAACCCGAACTTGGCGGCGTCTGCCCGCCATTGATCGACGGCGATCTGACTCCAGGTCGAGCCCGCGCCGGTGACCGTCGGGCCGTCCGCTTGAGCGGGGGCCGGCACCATGACGCAGAGTGCTGCCGCGGCAAAGACCGCGCGGACGCTTCTCATCCGAACCGACCGTTGACGTAGTCGTTAGTCCGTGGGTCGGTCGGATTCATGAACAGTTGCTTCGTGGGTCCAACCTCGACGATCCGGCCCGGCTCATTCTCGGCCACTAAGAAGAAGGCGCATTGCTCGGAAACGCGCTGAGCCTGTTGCATGTTGTGGGTCACGATCACGATGGTCACGTCCTTAGCGATCTGATCGATCGTCTCCTCGATGACGCGTGTGGATGTCGGGTCGAGTGCCGAGCAGGGTTCGTCCATCAGCAGAACCTGCGGCCGTACTGCGAGGCTGCGGGCGATGCAGAGACGCTGTTGCTGGCCCCCCGAAAGGGCACCGCCCGCTGATCTGAGACGGTTCTTCACTTCCTTCCAAAGACCGGCCCTCTGGAGGCTTTCCTCGACAAGGACGTCCTTATCCGGCACCCGCGTGCCCGAGAGCTTGAGTCCTGACAGGACGTTGTCGTAGATGCTCATCGCAGGGAACGGGTTCGGTTTTTGGAAGACCATCCCGATCCGTCGCCTGGTTTGCGTCACCGCCAGCGTCGGGTCGTAGATGTCTTGCTCGTCGAGACGAACCGCCCCGCTCAACGCTGCTCCCGGGATCAACTCGTGCATCCGATTAAGGATGCGGATGAAGGTGGATTTCCCGCAACCCGATGGACCTATGAGTGCTGTGACCGTCTGGGGGAGCATCGTCAACGAGACCTGTTCGAGGACCTTGTGATCACCGAACCACGCGCTGACGTTGTCGGCCACGAGAGACGCGGCGGTCCCAGAGGAGCCCTCGGGGATAGGTACGGAGCCAGCGTTGACCGCCTCTCGCGGCACGGACATCACAGTGGCGCTTTCAGTTTGCATCGGTCGTTTCCTCCAGCTTGGGCGGGGGGCCGAACCTCTTCGAGGCCTTCATCGAGCGCGTCCCGCCGACCAAACGCGCCATCACGAAAAGAACGACCACCAAGGCGATCAATACAAGGGCTCCGGTCCAAGCCCTATCGATCTGGGCCGCTTGGGGGCTGCGGATCTGATTGAAGACGAACAACGGAAGGCTCTCCTGAGGTTCGGAGAGTGGGTTGGCGTTCATCACCGACGATCCGAAGGAAGTCATGATCAGGGGGGCGGTCTCACCCACAGCACGGGCCAGCCCAAGGATGACCGCGGTCACGAGGCCGGCTCGAGCCGTCGGCATAACGACACTCCAAACCGTTCTCCATTCTGGAGCGCCTAGGGCTAGCGAGGCTTCCCTCAATCCACCTGGTACGAGCCTGAGAACCTCTTCGGCCGTACGGGTCACGGACGGAAGCATGAGGATCGACAGCGCGAATCCTGCGGCAAGGCCCGAGAATCCATTGTCGAATTGCACGATCCACACGGCGTAGATGAATAGCCCTGCGACGATCGAAGGCACTCCACTCATAGCGTCGACGAAGAGCCTTACGGGACGCGCCAGCGGGCCACCGATCTCGTTGAGGAACACCGCGGCTCCTATGCCGAGAGGGACAGAGATCAGCATGGCCACGCCGACCTGCTGGAGGGTCCCAACGATCGCGTGGACCGCGCCGCCTGCCGCCGCATCGTCCAGTGGACCCACCGTCTCCAACGTTTGTGTGAAGAAGTTTGTGCTGAGTGCCCCCGCTCCCTTTGCGACCACGAAACCAACGATCAACAGCAGCGGCGCCAGTACCGCGACGGCCGCCGAGCCGACGATCACGGATGCGACCTTGTCGGCTGCTGCCAACTGTCCTTCCGCATCTCGAACGAGGAGCCAGTAGATGGTGATGAACGACACGAGCCAGAACAGGAAGAAGCCCAACCCTCCCGACATAGGCGTCAAGCGGAAGAAGATTAGCCACGACATGCAGAACGACGAGACGAAGCACGATCCAACAGCGGCTACGTCTTTGAGAGACGTGCGTCTCAATCGGAGGGGGACGTCGGGGACGGTGAGACTCAGATCTCCACCCCCTTACCTGATCGCGATCGCGAGACGATGGCCGAGGCGAGCGTGTTCACGACCAACGTGACCACGAAGAGGGCGAGACCAGCTGCCATGAGCGCGCTTAGACCGATCGAGTTCGCGTCACCGAATCGCAGAGCGATGTGGGAGGCAACGGAGTTACCTCCGGACTCAAGGATCTTTGGGGTGATCGTGAAGATCGGGCTGATGATGATCGCGACAGCGATCGTCTCACCAAGGGCGCGGCCCAAGCCGAGCATCGAGCTACCGATGATCCCGCCTCGGCCGAACGGGAGGACGACGGTTCGGATCATGCCCCAACGTGTCGACCCGAGCGCCAAGGCCGCCTCCTTCTCAGACGGCGGAGCTTGAGAGAAAACCTCTCGCACCACCGACGTGATGATCGGGATGACCATGAGCGAAACCACGATC
>JBKJYP010000309.1:0-14718 GCA_046715695.1 Actinomycetota bacterium
TCTCTGCCGTGGATGCGTCTGGAAGGACATGGCTGTTTGACGTCTCGGGCGGGTTCACAACGATGCGAGCCGGGCTTCGTCGAGTAGACACGATGTGGCGAACACTCGGCAAAGCGGCGGTCATCAAGGCTGCGTCGACCGACTCGAAACCGTTCCTCGTGTTGATGACCACGGATCTGCCGGCACAGAACAGTCCGAGTGGGCAAGCACTTCGGGCGGCCTTCGGGGACGTGTTCCACGACGCCATCGACATCCTCGACCCAGACGGAGGCGAGCGTCTTCTCTCCTATGCCGCCGGAGGACCTCTTGCGGGAACACTTGACCTCCCGGAACGATGAGCCTTCTCGAGCCCGAGATGGCGCGACGCCTCTGGTGGCGGTTCGAGCCGATCCATGCATCGATCTATTTCTCCTTCGAAGCGCGGGAAGAGTTCGACGCTGCCGGGCTCAAAGGGGGATGGATGGGCTACTTCGCGTCCCGCTCGGCCCCCATGGGGGCGGTCGGCCCTGAGGTAGTGACGGCCACCTTCTATAACTTCCATCCCAAGATGGTCCAGCGTGCGATCCCGGATGCGTGGTCGTTCTCGACACCCGAACGAGTGGTCGAGGCCCGCTTCACCGCCGCCGATCGGATACTGGGCCGGCTGCTGGCGGACGTCGAGCCGGTTCGGATATCGAGGGCTGCCGAGTTGATGGAGCAAGCATCCGGGGCGTGCACGCCTGAAGGCCGACCGTTGTACGCGGCCACTGCAAGCGTTCGTCCCGCCGACAAGCCACATCTCTTGCTATGGCATGCGGCAACGTGCTTGCGCGAATACCGCGGGGACGGGCACGTCGCTCTTCTGTTGCAGAACTCGATAGATGGGTGCGAGGCCCACGTCCTGATGGCGGCCGAAGGCAAGGTGGACCCGGCGATGCAGCGCGCCAACCGAGGTTGGTCTGAAGAGGAGTGGGACGCGGCCGCGGCCCGGCTCCATGAACGCGGGCTGATCGACGACGAAACGACTTCGCTCACCGAAGAGGGACGGCGACTCCGCAACGAGATCGAGGATGGGACCGACCGGCTCGCTCTCGTTCCATTCGAGTCGATCGGTGCGGACGGATGCGATGAGCTGATCTCGCTTCTCGAACCCCTCGCGGATTCAGTGGCCGGGGGAGGTCTTCCTTTCCCGAACCCGATGGGACTTCCGCCGAGGGCCTAGTTCGCCTGAGTGCTCTTCTGCCTGGCTCTGTAGGCGGCGACGTTGGCGCGGCTGGCGCAAGAGTTCGAGCAGTACCGTTTGGAGAGGTTCTTGCTGACATCGACGAACGCGTCGTCGCATCGGTCGGAAGCACAAGATCCCAGCCGATCGACCCCGTACTCGCAGATCACTGCGGCGAGCCCCATCGCCCCAACCGCCATCATCCGGCGCGCTACCGAGGCATCGTTGGGGACGTAGTGGAAATGCCATGGGTGCTCATCGTGTCCGGTGATCCGCGGGCTGGTTCCCGATTCCTCCAGCAGCCGGTTCAGTAGGTCGACCTTCGCTTCGGCATCTGCAACGTGGAACACCTCGTGCAGCCTGGCCCGGAGCTCGCGCACCTCTTCCACGTCGCGGATCGTGATCTCGTCGGGCGGCGCGAGGAAGTGGGTCTCCATGAAGTCGTGCAGGGCGGCCGGATCCGGCAGGTATTCGTCCCCCGAGTCGCTACCGACGGTGTTCACGAGGTCCGAGGCCATCTCCGCGGCTTCGTTGGTGTAATGCCCAAAATTCATTTGACTTCTTACCTCACTCCCTATACGGTGTAAGGACCATAAACAGTATGGAGGATTACGAAAGCAAAGGCAAGGGAGGAGGAGACAGATGCACCCCATGTTCCAGGAACAGATAGTCAGAGATCACATCGCAGAGCTCCGAGAGGACTCCCGGATAGCGCACCTGGCCGAAAGGGGTCACCGAGCGCCTCCCGCCCGGCAGCGCCTCGGGCTCCATCTCGTCCACCTGGGGGAGAGGCTACTCACCTCGGCCCCGGCCACGGCCCGGCGATGACCGAGCGGTTCCTCACAGCGGGGCGAGCGCAAGCTTTCGCCCTGCTGTTGTTTGCGGCGGTGCTGTGGGGCGGGACCTTCGTGGTCACGAAGGGCCTCCTCGAGAACATGGCGCCCTTCACGATCATGACCGTCCGCTTCACCGTGGCCTTCGCCCTCCTGTACCCGATCGCTCGCCGCCGCGGGCTTCGATTGCGTGGGCTCCTCGACCGACAGGTCGTGTCTTTCGCATTCACCGGCATGGTTCTGCATCTCGCTCTGGAAACCACCGGGCTCCGGTTCACAACGGCATCGAGCGCGGCGCTCGTGATCGCAGCTACTCCCGCGGTCACCGGCCTGGCTGCCTACATGATGATCAAGGAGAGGCTGGCCGGCAGGCAGGTTGCAGCGATGGGTCTGTCCGTTGTCGGCGCGCTCATCGTCACTGGAGCAACCTATGCCGGGGGCCTCAGGGCTCTGATCGGCAACGTCCTCGTGCTCGGGGGCGTCGTGGCTTGGGGCGTCTACACGCTTCAAGCGCAGAAGTTCTCGAAGACGCACACCGCTCTCTATGCGACGACGGCCGCCCTCGGCGTTGCAGCGGTGATGTCGGCACCTGTAGCCGCCTTCGAACTGCGCGCCGAGGGTCTGGGCGAAATCGGGGTCCAGGCCGTCGCCTCGTTGTTGTATCTCGGCATCGGAGCATCAGCCCTCGCGTTCCTTGCATGGAACGCAGCCGTTGCACAAGTCACTGCCGGGACGGCTGCCCCCTTCGTGAATCTCGTTCCCGTGATAGGCGTCCTGCTCGGCGTCATGACGGGCGAATCGATCTCTCCGCCTCAACTCGCCGGCGGGGCACTGGTGGCGCTGGGCCTCTGGCTGGGCTCAACCCGTGCGGCGGCCGGTCAGGGCAACACAGCGCGGCGAACCTTGATGGCGCGTCCGACCAACCAAGCGATAAGGGAAACGATAGAGATGGGGAGCATGAATCCCATCAACACGATGAAGCCCCCGAGCGATCGGATCCCTACTTCGCGCGCTGTCGCCCATGCTTCTGCGAGGACGCCGGGATCCTTGCCCTGAGGGGCCGTTCCAACCGAGAAGTTGGCCCCGATGGTTGCAAGCGATGTCTGATCACGCAGGTAACGAAGCCTCCCCTGCATCTTTTCGATCTCGAGTCTGACCACTCCAAGCTCATCTTGGATCCGTAGCGTCTCATCGACGCTCGCAGCCTGTTCCATCAATGCGAGTAACGCCGCTTCTTGGGATCTCTGGTTCCTGATCCTCGCTTCGAGGTCCAGGAACTGTTGTCCGACCTCGTCACCGCCAACATCGTGGCGAGTGACCGTCGCGAGGTCTTCGACCGCAGCGAGGGCCCGCTCGAATGCGAATGCTGGAACCCTGATGACGACGGTGCCGGTCTCGTTCTCCGTGTCCACCGAGCTCGAAAGGGCATAGCCATCGAAGCGCGCTGCAACCTGAACGGTTTCTCTCACGGCCCCCGTGAGGCCGTCCTCGGGGACCTCGAGGTCGACTTCGGCCGACTTGATGACATCGATCGGGACCGGTGGCAACTGGCCGACGTTGGCGGAGGGGGGATCGGCACCACCTCCCGGAGCGGCAGCGGTTATGGCCTCGTCGCTCCCATCACCTGACGCGCCCGAGTCGGCTGAATCATCGCCCCCTGCACAGCCAGACATGGAGATCGCCAACAGCCCAACCACCAGCCATCGTGCCCACACGAGCTTCCTCATCCCGGCCCCCTTCGTCCGTCCCGACCGGCAACGATGGCGGTGGCTACTATCTAAGTAGTAGCTACTACAACGATAGTAGAAACCCCCGCCGAACACAAGGGGCGCCGCCAATCACCTGATGTTTCCACTCTGGTATCGGATCCCGATAGCAGGATGGAATCACCGGCTAGAACTGGCCGCTCAGGACCCTCAGAAGCATCGTCTGGCCGGCCGCGCTGATCGAGTACGCGTTCAACCCGAACCAGTGGGGGTATCGCTCGGTCGGCCGGGGGAGTAGTCCACCGAAGATGATGATCCTTCCCTCGCCGACTTCCAGGATCCCGATCTCGGTCTTGTCCTGAGCCGCGTTGCGTTTGCCGACCCCCTGGATAGTGCCTTCGGAGACCGATTTGCGGTCGGCGGGAGGATCCGTCGTGCCGACGGTGACCCCGCCCGCCGACTCCCACGCATCGCGATCGACGCTGTAGATCGGCGCGCTGTTCTTGGTGGGGGACACCTCTCCCGCTTCCTCGCTGTTGCTCCCGGAGTCCCAGTAGGAGTCGCGTTCCATGAGCAGCGGGTAGCCGATCGGCGTCGGTGCATACATCTGCCATGCGGTTGCAAGGAGCCCTTCGGTGAGGGGATGACTGCGGTCGAGATCGGAGTAACCCACATAACCGAAGTCTTTGAAGATCGCGCCGGGGTCGATATCCGACAAGGCGCCGACCATCGTCACCGCAGAGTCCGTCAGTATGAGATCGCCGCCGGCCTCGACGAATCGCGTCAGAGCCTGAGTGTCGCGGACGGTCGAATCGGAAACCACGAAAGTCTCTAGGTTCGCCAATGCCGTACCGAGCCCGGCGTCACGAACCTCTACCGGCGGCTTGTCCGTCATCGTCTTCAGGTCCCGGAAGAAGTCGGTGTTGGAGACGTCGTATGGCTCTTGCTCCAGACGCCCTGCTATGGGGTTCGTGAGAAGCGGCACCGGACTTGGGTTGCCGTCCTTGTTCGTGATCCGCACACCGGGTTCGTAGAAGCCTGCACGTTTCTGCATCTCGATGCGATCCGAGGGGATGTGGTCCCAGGAAGCCGCGGTCACGACCCCGGTCTCCATAACGTTGCGAACATTGTTGGCGTACACCTGTTGATCTGCAGGAACCCACGGTGAAGACGGACGGCAATTGATCTCATAGGAGAGCGAGACGGCGCCGAGTCCAGCGTCGCTGGCGAAGAAACCGCCCCAGCTGCCGCCGACCGTGTACCCGAGTGAATCCACGATGTGGGTCACGAAGCCCCAGCGACCCCAGCCTTGGAGACGCCATGCATCGTTGTCGAGAGTCCCGAGATCACGGCTGTCCGGGAGACCGTTTCTGATCGTGTCCACCACGATGTCGAGCACTCGGTCGAAGGGCCCAAACACCGGGATCGTCTCCTCCATGTTCTGTCGCACCCTCGTCCCGAGATCGACCATACGCTCGAGCTTCCGAGGGTCGAGTGCTTCGTCGTGCAGGAGGACGAACCCGAAAGGCAGGGGCCCATGGAGGTCCATGCCGACGGCGAAGGGCCGGCCGTGCAGCTCCTTCCTGCGTACCTCTCTCAGGTAGTGCGTCATCCCGATGCCTTCCGGCTGCGTATATGTGGTGTAGCCGCGCAGGAAGAGTGTCGGGTCCTGGGGGAAAGTCCAACCGTCTGTGTACGCGAGGCGGTTCGAGTTGATGCCGCCGCCGTTGTATTGCCTATGGGTCGAGGTGTATCCGTCACCGATCAGCCAACCATCGGGAGAAGGTGAGACGAAGAAGATCTTCGTTCTCTCGAGGATCTCGGGGGCGGTAAGTGAGAATGTTTCCCCGCTCAGACCGCCGGCGTTGTCGAACAACTGCTCGGGCGCGTCATTCGCTGCGGTCACGAGGTCCTCGATGAAGCGCGCTCCGCCTTCCCGGCCGCAGGGTTCACCTGAATGCCCGGCCGTGAGCACGACATATTCCTTGTTCTTGTCGGGAACCGTCTCGTCGGTCGCAATGATCACGTGCATCGGGAGGCCGTCCCCGGAATCGAGTTTGTCCCATGGCGGAAGCCCGTCGGCTCCGACGCTCACGGCGTAGCGGTTCTTCAGCTCCTTGTCGACGGTGGTGACTTCGAGGAAGCGGGGGTAGATCTCTTCGAGGAGCTCGAAACCCCACTCGAACTCGCCGTGTCCTCCTTCTCCGTACTGGATGTAGTTCGTCGACGTTGCAGGTTCGAGGAACACGCGTCCGTAGAGGTCTCGCTCATCCTGGGTCTTGGCAACAGGTGTAGCGGATGCTTGACCGGCCAGCAAGGAGGCAACTAGGAAGCAACCGATGACGATGGAAGCGCGTGATCCACGCATCAGCTCACCACCTTGAAGCCTTCGGTGTTCGACTCGTCCTGGGACGGCCATTCGATCCTGTACCGAACGCCGCACTTAGGTGGGTGAAGCGTGAAACCAGAAGAGCGATCGAGCCTGTCCCTGTCCACGGATCGTCCTTTCGAGTTATTCAGTAGGACCTTGGTTCTGGGGTGGTCGGGAAGTACCTTCCCTTCGATGCTGGGAGCCGAGGGGCAACCCTCGATCCCTGAAGCGCGGATGTGGGCGCGGACCAACACCTGCTTGGGAGTGCTCGTGCTGCGGGCGCAGGTCTCACCGGGCAAAACCCTCGCCGTGTAGACCGCACTGAAGTCCGCGGGGAAGCTGAACTCGAAAGAGCCGAGGCCGATCATCTCTATGTCGTCGGAAACGGGTTCGACTCGACTCGATCCCAGCACTTTGCGCGACACCCGGACCGTTAGCGGTCCACTGCACCCGGCTTGGTCCACCTCACCATGCAGACTGAGGGTCTTGCCGAACCTGATGAGCTTCGAGCTTGGTGACAGATCGATGCTGGTCGTCCCAGAAGTCCCGGAGTTCGTGGGCGACGCGGTTGGACCGGTAGAGGTCGGTGACGGGCTCAGCGTCGGAGGAGGAGTCGGCACCACGGGGCTCGGAACGGAGGCCTTGTCAACCACCCAGAACGTCCATGTTGTCGTCTGCGAACCGTTCACCACCGTGGCGGTGTAGCTCTTGCCGGGCACGAGAGGATCCCGCGGCATCACGGCAACCATGTGCACGCTCTGGAGGATGAATCGGCCGACGGTTTGTTCAGGCGGATCCGAGCTCATGTAGTTGGTCTCGTTGAAGCTGCAATGAGCGACGGGTGAACCGTCGCTGGTCAGAGAGGTAGATGTGATGTTGGGGCTCGCGGGATAGGCGATCTTCAAAGCGGCGCCGGCGTGGCCGGGACATGACTTCTTCGGGTCGGGCACCTCGTTGCCGATCGTGGTGATCGATAGAGACTCGCCGTCCGCAGGCCACACGATCGGGTAGGTGGTGGAGGCGGGCGCGGTGGACTCGATCGCTCCGTCGTAGAAGACGCCGAAGCCCCGATCGAGGCCGAACCCGACGCGGCTCAGCCGTGGATCGATCAACCACGTCCCGTGGAAGACCTCAGATGCCCAGTTCTCGATGATGTCCCGAGGCGTTCGACTTTCGGGTCCCGACGTGATCTCGCTCAGCCGCCCAGCTTCGGCTCCCTCGGGGGTGTACCAGAAGTTGTCGGGGTCCTCGTCGTGCGTGAGGATCCCGTTCTCCGCCATGTAGCGAGCGTGTTTACCCGCGGCATCAGACAGGGCGGGGTCCTCGCTCACCGGCGGAAGGTTCGAAAGAGCTCGGTAGTGGTTGATCCAGCCGAGCCAATCCTGAGCGGGATCCGATGCTTGACGTGGAGAAGCGAAGACGGTCCCAGCGATCGTCATGAGCCCAACGATCAGAACGATGGTGCCTCGTTTCACCCGAAACCCCCTAGGGTCGCCGCCGCAACGGGAGCAAACTAACGCAGCCGGGTCAGTCCCAGCGGGGGTCCTGCGGGTTCCAGGTGAAGAGATCAGGCCGGATGCCGGCGGTGCAGGGTTGTGGCCCAACGAGGAGAAATCAGTTGCCCATGCGACGAAACCTGACCGTTTTTCTGATCGTGATCCTTGTGCTGGCCCTGGCGGCACCCGGCGCCGTCGCCAAGAAGAAGAAGAAGAAACCCCCGGCCCCCGTGCCGATCGACCTCACGTACTACGTGGTCTGGAACGCCGACCACTGCTCCCTGTCGACGACCATGGTCTCGACCCCGGACGAGGCCTGCGCCGATCCCGGATCCGGCCTGCTCGCACCGATCGGCCAGGGCCCATGGAACATGGAGGCACTCGATGGTCTCCCCCTCACGATCGATGTGTCCAAGACCATCAGGGCCTCGATCGCCGTCGACTCCTATTACGCAGTAGGGGTCGGCCCCGACGTGATGGGGATCGGTCAGGCCCAGGTCGAAGTTCGGCTCGTCGGGACTTCAGCTGGACAAGAGGTCGTCATCGGCGAGCTCACCACCGATCCCTACATGGTCACGCCGGCATCGGCCGATTACCAGGTGGATTTCGAGATCCAGCCTCCGGCCGAGGTGGCAGGGAAGGTCTTCGAGGGCCTGACTCTCAGCCTCGAATCGACCGGGACCCACCTGTTCCACGGGGTCTTCACCACTGATGGGACCTCGACCCTCACGATCGGATCCTTCATTACTCCTTAGTATGCGAGGCATGCATCCAAACGCCGAGCTCATAGACCAGTTCTACTCAGCTTTCTCTCGAAGTGATCACGCCACGATGGGTGCCTCTTATTCCGAGGTGGCCACCTTCGGCGATCCCGTCTTCCCGAAGCTCGAAGCTTCCGAGGCTAGCGCCATGTGGCGCATGTTCTGCACGTCGGGCAACCCGATCGAGGTCACTTACAGCGATGTCGAGGCTGACGATCAGGAGGGCCGAGCCCACTGGGAGGCTCGATACGAATTCCCTCCGACGAAGCGTCCGGTGCACAACGTGATCGAAGCGCGTTTCCGATTCGATAACGGCAAGATCTCGCATCATCGTGACAACTTCGATCTCTATCGTTGGTCCCGCATGGCTCTCGGTCCCGTGGGTGTCCTGTTGGGATGGACGCCGATCGTTACGAACAAGGTGAGGCGCCAGGCCCGCTCACAACTCGACAAGTTCATGGTCGCCGAGTAGCCCCGGATGAATCTTGGTCGGGGACAGCAGAACATCGTCCTCATCCTCTTGCGAGACCTTGCGGAGAAGCTTTCCACCCCCATGTTCCTCGCCGATTCGAACGGACGACTCGTCTTCTACAACGAGGCTGCGGAGCCACTCTTTGGCCGCAAGTTCTCCGATCGCTACAAGGATGAGCTGCAACCGGAGAGCTGGGCAGAGCTCCTGCGCGCAGAGGACATCGAAGAGGGAGGTGCACTAACTCTCGAGCAGGTCCCGCCGGGCATCGCTTTCCTCGAGCGCCGTCCGGCTCACCGAAGGGTTCGGATCACGGGGCTCGATGGGACGACCCGTGTCGTCTCGGCCACAGCGATCCCGCTCTTCGCCGGGGCGGAGAACTTCGTAGGGATGCTCGCGATCTTCTGGGAGGAACAAGGGGAGTGAAGGCCGGGACGTGAAGGCCAAGATCTGGGGCTGCCGTGGCTCCCTTGCCACGCCCGGCGCCGGGACGCTGCGCTACGGCGGCAACACCTCTTGCGTGGAAGTGGTCCTCGCAGACGGCAGCATCGTCATCCTCGATGCCGGGACGGGCATAAGGGGCCTCGGCCTCGAGATCGCCAAGGATCCGCCCGAGAAGATCCACATCCTCCTCACGCATCTCCACATGGATCACATAGAAGGTCTTGGCTTCTTCCTCCCACTGTGGTTGCCGGGTGTCGAGCTGCACATCTGGGGGCCGCCTTCGCCGGTGATGTCCCTGGAGGAACGGCTCTCTCGCTACCTCTCGCCTCCTCTATTCCCTGTAGAGCTTTCGGCCGCTCCCACACCTCCGGTGCTACACGACGTGCCCGACGGTGAGTGGTCGATCGGCTCGGCCCAGATCCTTGCCGTTCCGGTGGCCCATCCCGGCCCTACGGTTGGGTACTGGATCGAAGAAGGGGGACGCTCGCTGGCCTACATCCCGGATCATGAACCCGCGTTGGGCAAGGATCTGGGTAAGAGCGAGCCCGAGTGGGTGTCCGGTTATGCGCTCGCCCGCGACGTCGATGTGTTGCTGCATGACGCGCAGTACGCGCCGGACGAGTACTCGGAACGCGCTGGCTGGGGCCACTCGAGCGTCGATGACGCAGTGACCCTCGCTCTTATGTCCAAGGCGAAGAACTTGGTGATGTTCCATCACGATCCCGCGCATGATGATGACGACCTCGACCGGCTCGCGACCCGCGCCGGTGATGTCTGGGGCTCTCGCCAGGATGGCCCCACGGTTGCAGCAGAGGGCATGGAGATAGACCTCTCCTAGCGGCTCGATCACCTCTTGATATCCACCACCTGCACGTTCGTAGCCGGAGGGTTCTGCGGGAACACCACCAACAGGTCTACGTCGGGTCCTTCCGTCTTACCGATGTTGATCGCCTGGGAGCATGAAGGTCCACCGAAGAAGCCTTCGCAGATCCAGGTCGAAGCCGTGAGCTGCGGAGCTGTGACATCGAGGCTGAACTGTGGATCGCTGTTGCCCGATCGACCTACGGTCTCGCAGATCGGTTGGGGAACGTCGCCCGAGAAGGCTTCGGTGCACAGCGAGTAGTAGTACCCGATGGTCGTCTTCCCTGCGGTCAAGCCGAGATGGCCTGCGCCCACGATCACGCCTGTGAGGTTCGTGTTGAAGTTGGTGTAATCGGGATAGTAGAGGCGAGCGCATCCGTCGGGGGAGCCTGCGAGGTCCACCAAACAGGTGGTTCCGGAGCGGTCCTTTACAGCCATGAAGTCGCCCTTCAACTCATCGTTCGCGTACACGCCGTCGTTACCGACGTCGATCACGACCGTCGCTTCATAGGCCTCGGTGGTGTTGTGCAGTCGAGCCGAGCGGAAGACGAACTCCACAGGCTCTTCTGGCGTGTCGGCATTGGAGACGAAGTCGAGCCAGCTCAGTTCCTGCACGGGGTCGGTGCCGGTGGGGAGACCAACGGCATCGTCACCGATGCTCGGACCGACGAAGGAACGGACACCGACATGCATGATGTCCTCTTCACCCCCGGAGGCCACGGGGTCGGCCGCATCGAGTTGATACAGATCGGCTTGGTCGATACCCGCAGAGACGGGTGTTCCGATGACCAATGATCCGGTCCCTCCATCGGGAACGGTGAGCTCGGAAGGAGCTGAGTTCGCCGAGGCCGCGTACGGGACGAGATGCCACGGCACACGCATCGATTCCGTCGTGCCTCCCTTGTCGTCGTGGATCCCGACCGATCCGTCGATGTCGAGGAAGGTGTAGACGAGACCGCTCTCTTGCTCGGCCGGGGTGATGACAGTGGGATCGACGACCAATCGGAGATGCACGTCGCCGGTCGACCCTGGAGGCACGACGACCGACGCTGTCGGGCCGAAGGAGATGCCATCGGCCGAGATCCCAGGTTTGACCACTTCCCCCGAGTACTCGCTGAAGTGGACATCGGGGGTGGCGAAGTAAGTGTGCGTGACGGTGTCGAAGTTCGTGATGGTGAGTGTCTTGGGACCGAGGGTCGTGGGCACGGCCAGATGCTGCAGTCCGAAGCTGAGACTCGGGGGCTGTGCCAGAGAGAAGGAGTCGGCGGCCTTTTCGGCCTGCACCCGCCCGGCCCCCTGGATGGTGGCCGGGACCGGCGAGTTCCCGTTCGGGTCGGCCATATCCGGATGTGCGGTGTTCATCAACATCGCTTTGATCTGAGCCGGGGTCCGTTCTGGGTGCAGTTGGAGCAGCAGAGCGGCCACGCCGGAGACGTGAGGTGCAGCCATCGATGTGCCGTCGAGCGAGAGGGTCCCGGCCCCCGAACCGGCGGCAGCCGAGACGATCCCGAACCCGGGTGCAGAGACATCCGGCTTCAGATCGTTGGTCACCCGTGCCGGTCCTTGCGATGTGAAGTCTGTCATGCGGTCTGCGAATCCAGGGATGACCGAGAGCTTCTGCAGGATCTTCACGACCACTTGGCGGGTCCCGTACCGCTTGGGCGCCTTGGGACTCAACAGCCTGCCAAGCTTGGCACCGACGGCACCGTCGACCATCCAGACGGGGATCTTGACATCCCCGGCCCCCTCGCCGGGACTCAGCACGAATGGGATGCCTTCGAAGCCGGACCAGAAGAGAACCCCTGTCGCCCCGGCCCTCTGCGCGTTCAGTGCTTTGAGGGTCCCATCGCAATCTCCGGCCCCCGTCGATGCTTTGTAAACGAGGACGAGGTCTCCGAGGAAGGGCCTGCCTCTGACCTTCTCGCACAGCTGTGCATCGGATGGCGTTGGATCGCCGTTCTTGGCTCCGGGCTTGACGACTCCCCGCGCGTCCGAGAGGAAGCTCTTGAAGTCACCTCTGACCCGCTTCGACCAGTCCTGGAAGACGACGAGACCTCGCGATGGAAGCTTGGCCCCCCGCGGCCTCATGACTTTGACCCTCTGCGCTTTGAACTGGTCGATCGATGCGGCTACCGAAACGACACCGGGAGCGTCTCCCGGTGTTCCCCCGATGTAGGGAGAACCGCCGGCGAGATCGTTGCCCGCATTACCTGCGGCAGCGATGAACACCGTGCCGAGATCGACCGTCTCCTGAGCGGCAACCGCCTCGAGTGTCTCGTGCGTCCCGTAGTCGACGCCTCCGGAGAACTGGATGATGTCGGCCGCGTCATCGATGCTTCCGTCCTGGTTCGGGTCCATCGCTCGCTCGTACGCGGCGACGAGGACGTCTGCCGTCGAGCTCCCGTTGTGCCAGACCTTGTAGGCGAGGATCGACGCGTCGGGGGCGACGCCCTTGCCCACCTTGCCCTTGACGCCGCTGCCACAGCAGATCCCGGCTACATGAGTGCCGTGGGCACCGTTCACGGCGTCGTCCAATGGGTCGGGGTCGGGCATCGGGGTGTCGTTGTTGGTCTTGCCATCGACCGGGTCGTAGTTGCCGCCGACGAAGTCATATCCACCGATGACTTTCTCGGTCGGGAAGCTCCCCGGCTCGATGATCGCCGGATCGTTCGCCTCGTAGGCGGCCCTCGTCCCTTCTCCCCCGAAGTCGGCATGTGTGTAGTCGACACCGGTATCGACGACGGCCACCTTCACGCCCGCTCCTGTCGCTGAGTGTTCCTCCCAGACGGTCGGTGCTCCGATGAAAGGCACACTGCTCGTCAGCGATCGTCTGACCACGCCGACAGGCTGCACCGAAGCTACATCCGCGTGCCGGGACAGGGCGCCGGCGACGTCGGTCGTCGCAGTCATCGATATCGCATTCACCAGCGTCGTGTAGCGATATCCGACCTGGGCGCCGAGACTCTTCAGATAGGAGACGACGCGTTGCTGCGATTCAGCTGTTCTCGTTTGAAGGTCGCGTTGTCGTTCCCGGCCCAACGTCTGGCCCCTCCTGATGGCTGCAGCGATCGATCGACCCGCCGCGGGGGCTTTCAGGACCACGAAATACCGTCCCTGACCAGAACTCAGTCGCGACCGGACCAGCATCGGCACGGCCCGTTCTTGACGGACCCTCTCCCTGAGAGCCACCTTCCGAGTGACAGATGATGGATATGCCCCATCCGTCAGGGCGATCGCCAACAGGACTGAGGTTGCGATCAAGAGACGTGGCTTGCTCAAGAAGGACCTCCTATATAGACGGCGCTCGAAGCATAGCCAGGGGGCGATGTGACACATAGTTCCCTGTTGTACGTATTACGCCTGATTCAACAGGGCGGAGCAAAGGTCGATTATCGGGCCATGAGAGATGAGCGCAAAGCACTTCTAGGCGATGTGCTGGTCGATACCGGTGCGATAACGATCGAGCAACTCCGGGAGATCGTCGATGCACAGCAAGGGGATGAGGGCCGGCCCCGTCGCTTCGGCACCATCGCCCGGGAGCTCGGGTACGCCACCGAGGATGAGATCGCCAGGGCGGTTGCCGCGCAGATCGGTCTTCCTTTCGTGGACCTGAGAGAAGCGCCCCCGGCGCGTTATGCCGCGAACATGATCCCTGAGGGGATCGCTAGGAGATACGTGCTCGTGGGCCATTCCTGGGCCGAGGACGGGGTCACCGTGGCGATGGCCGACCCGACCGAGATCCTCGCTCTCGACGATATGCGGATGGTCTTTGGCCGAACCAAGGTCGAAGTCAAGGTCGCTTCCCAGAGTGCCGTGATCGAGACCATCGAACGGATCTACAAGATGGATATGTCGGCGACGGATCTCTTGAAAGAGCCAGCGGTCGCTCCGGCTCCCGAGCCTCAGCTCGACGGCGTTCATGCTCTCGAAGCTTCGGCACAGTCGGCCCCGATCGTACGAGCATTGAATTCGCTCCTCTCGGACGCGATCCGTGCACGCGCCACGGATATCCACATCGAGCCTCAGGCCAAAGCGCTGAAGATCCGATACCGGATCGACGGGATCCTCAAAGACGTGATGGAGCTGCCCAAGAGCTCGCAGCTCTACATCACATCGCGCATGAAGATCATGGCTTCGATGGACATCTCGGAGCGCCGTCAACCGCAAGACGGTCGTACCTCTTTGACGATCGACGACAAGGCGGTCGATGCCCGCATCTCGACACTGCCCACGTACTGGGGCGAGAAGGTAGTTGTCCGTCTCCTGCCGGCGAACCCCAATGCGGTTTCGCTCGACGGTTTGGGCATGGACAAGGTCCAGTTGCGCCAGATCCATGAGGCCTTGTCCAGCCCGCAAGGTCTCATCATCTTCACGGGACCAACCGGCGCGGGCAAGACATCGACGATGTACGGCTCGTTGTCGCACATCATGAGCCCGGACCACAACATGGTCACACTCGAGGACCCGATCGAGTCCCAGATCCAGGGGCTGAACCAGGTCCAGATCGACGAGCGCTCAGGTATCACCTTCGCTTCGGGGCTACGCAGCATCCTTCGCCAGGACCCGGACGTCATCA
>JBKJYP010000310.1:0-8291 GCA_046715695.1 Actinomycetota bacterium
TGATCAGGTGCCGGTCGTGGGTGATGAGGACTACCGAACCTTCGTACTCCCCTATCGCTTCCTCGAGGACGTCCCGGCTCCACATGTCGAGGTGGTTCGTCGGCTCGTCCATGCACAAGAGGTTCACCGGCGAGACCAACAGCTTCGCGAGCGCGAGGCGCGTGCGCTCACCCCCGGACAAGACACGGACGGGCTTGTCTACGTCCTTCCCGGAGAACAGGAACCGCCCTAACAGCTTGCGCTCGACCACGTCTGCGCCCGGCGGGATCGCGCGACGAAGCTCTTCGAGCACAGAGTTCGTCGGGATGAGGGCTTCGATCTGGTGCTGGGCGAAGTAGCCGAGGGCGACGTTGTGTCCGAGCTTGCGTTCACCCGCGACCGGAGTCAGAGCGCCCGCCATCAGCTTCAGCAGCGTCGACTTCCCGGCGCCGTTCGGTCCAACTAGCGCAACCTTCTGGCCCCGCTCGATCACGAGGTCGAGCCCCCGATACACGAGCACTCCCTCCGTGTAGCCGAAATCGACCGAGCGGAGATCGAGAACATCTCGCCCGGACCGAGGAGGCGCGGGGAACGACAGCCCCATAGTCCTGCGCTTGGAGATAGGCACATCGATCGTCCCCATGCGGTCGCGCATCTTGATCTTGCTCTGGACGCGAGTGGCCAGAGAAGCCTTGTAGCGGAAACGGTTGATGAAGAGGTCGAGCTGCGCGACGCGCCGGGCTTGGTTGGCAGCCGCCGCTTCCGCCTGCTCGATCTCGAGCTGACGCTGCTCGACGAAGTTCTCATAGTTACCGGTGTAGCTGAACAGCTTCTCGGCCCTCAGCTCCACGATCTTCGTCGCGAACCCGTTGATCAGGTCGCGGTCGTGGGAGATGAGGAGGACCGCCCCCTCGTAGTCGTCCAGGAAATGCTCCAGCCAGACGACCGACGCGAGGTCGAGGTGGTTCGTCGGCTCGTCGAGCATGAGGACGTCCGGGTTCGCCAGCAAGAGCTTCGACAGGGCGATACGCATCAGCCAACCGCCGGAGAACGTCTCCGTCTGCCGGGCCATGTCGTCGACCGAGAAACCGAGGCCCCCGAGGATCCGCTTGGCCTCGTGCTCCAGCGAATAGCCGCCCATCGCCGCGAACCGCTGTTGAACCTCGCCGTACTCGGCTACCGCTCGGTCTCGCTCGGGTCCGGGCTCGAGCTCGGACATCTCCTGCTCCAGGACGGCCAGCCGGTGACCTGCTTGAGCGATATGGGAGCCGGCCGAAACCACCTCCTGGAGGACCGACCGTCCTCGCAGGTCGTCGGTCTCCTGGCGGAGATACCCGACGTTCGCACCCTTGACGAGAGAGATCTCACCCCCGTCGGACTCCTGGTCGCCGGCGATCATCTCGAACAAGGTGGTCTTGCCCGAGCCGTTCGGGCCGAGGATCGCGACCCGGTCGCGGGCGAAGACCTGCAGGTCCGCGCCCAAGAAGAGGTCCCGGCCCCCGAACGACTTGGTTAATCCCTTGATCGTCAGCATCGGCAGAGCCTAGCGACACCGGCACAGCCTTAGAGCGACGAAGCCTTATCGGCCCCGCTTCGCTTGGGGAGGCGGGGGTTTCTTCCTCTGCAGAACCAAAGCAGTGATGCCAGTAACGGCTCCGATCAACCCCAGGGCGATAGGAAGTCTGTTGTCCGCCCCCTCCTCGGAGACGCTTTCGGGTGTCACCGGCTGCGCCACACCCAGTTGAGCCTTCTGCACACGCTGAAGCGTCGCGAGAACTCCTTGGCCCAGATCGAATTCGAAGAAGCTGATGAACGGGGCGGGCCGCAGAGGATCTCCTGTTCCGCTCGCCCACCGGATCACGTCGCCCGAGGAGTAAGTCAACTTGACATCGAACTCGACGGTGACCGGGCGCTGAGGTGTCTCCGTGTAGAACGTGAAGCGAGTGAACTCACCCGGGCCGCTTTTGCCCCCGGACCACTCGACGGTTTCAGGAACGGCGGTGAAAGAGAGCCCCTCGACGACGACCGGCTCGTCCAGCTGTTTGAAGGCGACCTCACGACGCCATCCCGGCTTGTCCTCGAAGATCATGTAGTAAGCGATGTCTTGGGGGATCTTCACCTCGACCTTGACGACCGAACCGAAACCATTATCGGTCGGAACTGCGATGTCGAAGACCCTGGTCGTTCCTATGAGCGCCTCGAAGGGCTCGATCGTGACGGCGCGCGCCGACGACGAAAGACCGAGAACGATCAGAGCGGTCAAGGCCGAGAGCAAAGATCTCATGCCAAGAAACTAAGCGTTCCTCTTGCTGAAAGCGACCCGGGCGCCCCCGCCACCGCGCTAAGGAAGTAGGCGCGGATCTTCATCTAGCAGTCCGAAAGTTAGGACGTCGTGCCAGCCCTCGCTGCCCCGACAGGCGCCGCGGGCCAGGCCTTCTTGTTTGAATCCCACCTTCTCAGCCACCCGCAGGCTTGAGCCATTGTCCGGAGAAGCACGGAGCTCTATGCGATGAAGACCGAGGCTGGTGAATCCCCAATCCACAACTGCCGCCGCCGCTTCGGTCATGTATCCGTTCCCGGCAAGAGACGTCGCGATCCAATATCCGAGCTCAGATGTCGCGAGCATCGGCTTGTAGCTGTTGAACCCGACCGTCCCGGACGGCACACCGTCCAGCAGGATGGTGAACGGCCAACTGGTTCCGTCCGCCCAGCCTTTCTCTCCTTCGGTCGTGAAGCTCCCCACCGTGGAGAGAGAACTATCCGCCGCCCACGCCATCCACGGCCGAAGCTCGGGGAGCGAGGGCTCTATCGCTGCCCATAACCCCCCGGCATGAGTCGGGGAGGTCGGCTCGAGCGTGAGCCGGGGCGTCACGATCTTCGGCCCGGCCGCGCTCAAGTTCGAACCCGCGGCGTGTCTAAGGCCCACGATGGCCCGTCATCGAACGCAGCCCGAACCCGGCCCCCAGGAGCACGACAGCTCCGATCGCCACAGGTATCACAGGGAAGCCCGAGCCCTCGTCGTCGTCCCCCGCGACCACCTCGCTCGGTGGTGGCGCAGCGGTGGTTCCCGGGGGGATCGTCGCTGGCCCGTCCACGCAAGGCGATGGGGGATCGCCTACATCGAACCCGAAGGTGTCCTTGATGGCGTGACCGTCCTGCGCCGAGATCACTCTGACCTTCACTCTCCAACTCCCGTCTTGACCACCGGAGATCGGGATGGTCACCCGGGCACCTTCGATCGAAGCGGTGCCCCCGACGACGTTGTCACATCCATCTATGACCTCGTATCTCGACCCGAATGCGGGATCCTCGGTGAAATCGATGGTGACGCTCTTGGGAGCCTTCCCGACGGACCTTCCCGCCTCCGGGTCCGAGCTCTCGATGAGCCCGTGTGCGTGGGCGGGCCCCGCGAGGCTCAGCAGACAGAACGACAGGAGCGATAGGCGTTTGGTCATGGCGCACCAAAGTACTCCGAAGCAAGCTTTTCGTAGCGCGCCCCCTTGGGCGAGAGGTGGCTCCGGTAGAGATCGATGTGTTCGACGCGGAAGGGTGTCGGGGCCGGGGGCAGGTCCACGCCGAGCTCGACCGGAGCCGGTGTTCTGAAACGAGCGAGCGTCAGATGAGCGGTGAAACTCCGGTCCTCTGCGGGAACGCCAAGGCCCTCGAATGCTCCATCGAGGTCCTGGGCGACGGAGGTCAGCAGGCCGTCTGGGTCGGTCAGGCCCAACCACATCACCCGCGCCCGCGATACGAGCGGGAACGCGCCTACTGAACCTACGCCGATCTCCGAAGGGCGGTGGAGCGATGCAACGGAGGCCGTGATCTGTCTCAGCGCCTCCAGGTTCGAGTCATCCACCCAACCGAGGAACTTCAGAGTGACATGCATGTTGCCCGGATCGACCCAACGCGCGCCCGGGCACGACTCTCTCAACACCTCGATCACCGACGTGGCCCAGGCGCGTATCTCGAGGGGAAGCGAGACGGCCACGAAGAGCCGAAGACGGGGGCCGCTAGCTTCCGTTTGCCTGCACCATCCGTCGGCCCAGGTCCATCGCCGCGGTGGCGGCTAAAGAACGGATATAGCTCCGGCTCCCGTATGCGCGCACCTTCCGAACCTCGGTTCGTCCGCCGAAGCTAGCGCCGACGAATACCGTCCCAACCGGCACACCATCCTGCTCGGCGGGGCCCGCCACCCCGGTGGCGGAGATACCGAGATCCGCGTCGAAGCTCCTAGCCGCGGCCTCTGCCATGGCGGCGGCCGCCTCCTCGCTGACGGGTCCGTGTGCTTCGAGGATCGCCCGGTCGATCCCTGCAACATCGGCCTTGCTCTCGGTCGCGTAACAAACGAGCGATCCTTTGAAGAAATCCCCGGAGCCGCCCGCGTCGGTGAGAGCCGAACCGATCATGCCGCCGGTCAGGGATTCGGTGGCAGCAACCATGACGCCCTTCGAACGCAGTAGGTCTCCCAGCGCGTCCGCGATCGAATCGTGGTTGCCGGGGACAGCCGTATCACCGAGGCGTTCACGGATCTGTTCCTCGACGGGCTTGATGAGTGTGATCGCCTCGCTCTCTGTCTTTGCTTTGGCGCTCAAGCGAACCCGCACCTGTCCGGCCGATGCGAGATAGGCGATCGTGGGGTTCGTCTGCGCTTCGACGATGTCACTGATCTTCTCGTGGGTCGCAGATTCTCCGAGTCCCACCACAAGCACGGGCTTGCTCACGATCACGGCTTCATCTGCCCTCGCTCGCAGCTCAGGAAGGACCGCCTTCGCCAGCATCGCCTCCATCTCCCAGGGGACGCCCGGGAGCGCGCAGATGAAAACCCCCTCGTGATCGACCCAGAATCCGGGAGCCGTCCCCTCAGGGTCGATGGCGATCGCTCCTCGCGGAAGATCGGCTTGGCGCAGGTTCTCGGGGGGCATGACCCGGCCGAAACGTTCGAAGACTGTCTCGATAGCCGCGACTAGTGACTCTTGTCTCTCCAGTTCCACTCCTAAGACCGCGGCGATGGCCTCTCTCGTGATGTCGTCGGGCGTCGGCCCAAGGCCCCCGGTCACGATCACGGCGTTCGAACGTTGCATCGACTCCTTCAATGCAGCCACGATGCGCTCGTGGTTATCCCCGACGGCGACGTGGCGATAGACATCGACGCCGATCGAGGCGAGGGACTGAGAGATCGTCTGGGCGTTCGTGTTCGCTATCTGCCCTAGAAGTAGTTCGGTGCCAACACCGATCACTTCGGCGTTCATCTAGATCTTCACCTTTGCACGAGAAGTCATGGCTTCTCGGAAATAGACCCAGGCGGAGCCCAGCGTCATGACCAGAGCCGCCCAGAGCAAGATCCAGTGCAGCACTCCTACTTCCGTGGTCCCGAGCCAAAGAGTGACGAGCGCGACCTGGAGAAGGGTCTTGAGCTTCCCCGCGGGCGACGCCGGCAGCGTTCCCCCGCCACGGACGATCTCGGTCCTCAGGATCTGGACGGCCAACTCCCTGATCGCGATCAATAGTGCGGCCCAGATCGGGAACTCGCGCAGGTCGACGAGCACGTAGAGAGCGGCACCGACGAGCAGCTTGTCCGCGGTCGGATCCAGGAACTGCCCCATCCTGGTCACCATGTCGTGCTTGCGAGCGAGGTAACCGTCGACGAAGTCCGATAGTGATGCGATCAGGAAGAGCACCAGCGCCAGGCCGGCAGCACCTCGACGGTCCTCATAAGCGGACCAAACGAAGAACGGCACCATCGCCACCCGGACAAGGGATATGACGTTGGCGATGTTAACGTCGGGAAACCTACGGTCTCACCGCCGACTTCATGAAAACGATCAAATATCGACGATTTTCATGAAGTCGGCGGGTTGGAGGGGGGTTGCTATGAGGTCCAGCCCGTCGTTACCCGTCACGATCATGTTGAGGTAATCGCCGACCCGGACCCCTTCGGCGGAGAAAGTGATCTCGCCGTCGACCTCGGGGGCCTCCCGGTGTGAGCGTCCGGCCCACATCCCCGTCGCGAGATCCAGTCGCTCGACCAGCACCCGCAACCGCTCGCCCTTGAGGGATTCAGCTCTGTCCGACATGGAGCGGTCGGCCGCTGCAGAGATCCGCTCCGTCCGCTCACGGGCGACCGCAGGAGCAACCTGGTCGGGTAGATCGTGGGAACGCGTGCCGGGCTCCTGGGAATACGTGAAGACGCCCAGCCAGTCGAGATCGTGATCATCGATGAACGATTCGATCTGATCCGCATCGGAGTCCGACTCTCCGGGGAAACCCGCGATGAAGGTGGCCCGGACCCCCGCGAGGGGATCCGCGGACCTGACGCGTGCGATCAAAGCATCGAACCTGTCGCGATCGCCCCACCGTCCCATCGCTTTGAGGATGGGGGCCGAGATGTGCTGCAACGAAAGATCGAAATAAGGAACGATCACGTCCGAGCCGAGCATCGTGTCGACCACGTCGTCGGTCAGACCTTGCGGATGCAGGTACATGAGCCGTAGGCGCTGGATCCCCTCGACCTTCTCGAGAGCTCGCAGGAGGTCTCCCAAACTGCCCTCACCGGTGTCCCTTCCCCACATCACCGAGTCCTGGCTGACGAGAGAGAGCTCTGACACGCCCCCAGCAGCCAAGTGCCGGGCTTCGGTCACGACTGTTTCGATCGATCGTGAGCGAAGCTTGCCGCGCATCAATGGGATGGCGCAGAACGTGCAACCGCGATCGCATCCCTCCGCGATCTTCAGATAGCTCCACGGCGCTCGGCCGAACCGTAGACGCGGTGACGCGGCGATCGTGGCGTCCCAGTAGGCGGGGTCGAACCTCGTTCCCGGCAGCCCTTGGATCCTCTCGGCGAGGTCATCTCACGACCGAGTCGACGATCTCGGAGATGCGGCTGTAGGCCTCGAAATCAACCAGGGCATCGACCTCGGGGAGTTCGCCCACCAGCTCGTCCGCTGAACGAGCCACGAGGCATCCCGCCATCACGATGCCGCCGACCTCACCGGCCGCTTTCATCTCGGCTGCGTCGAGGACTTCTTGGATGGTCTCGCGGCGAGCCGGGTCGATGAAGCCGCACGTATTGATCACGACGACATCGGAACCCTCGACCTGATCGGTGACCTCGTGTCCACCGGCGGCAAGGAGACCGCCAAGCCCTTCGGAATCGATGGAGTTCTTAGGGCAACCGAGAGTGACGATCGAAACTCGTGACATGCCCTACCTCAGATCTTCTAGGTCGTCCGGAAGAGTGAACTTGATGGGGTCGTGCCCTCCGGGTGAACCGATGTCTTCACCGTTCACCGTCAGCTCGACCGCTTCAGGAAGCCCCAGCACCACGGTCATTTCTTGATCCGACGTGAACGTTTCGACGGTTCCTTTGGGCAGGGTATCCGAGAAGATCGTCACCCCATCGATCGTGATGTCTACCCAGCAATCCTCGATAGCCGCAACCGTGAGCTCGACGCCGCCCTCGGCCACGACCTCTGAGACTGTTGGCGAAACAGATGAGGTCGCGGAGGGTTCCTCCGAAACCGACGGGGATTGCAACACGATCTCCGGTTGGGTGATCTTGGGTGTCGGCGTGCTGTCACTCGCGCTGGTCTTCTCGTCATCCGGGTTCGTGACCAGCCCGATGAACGCAAGCAAACCCAGGAGCAGCACCCCACCTATGACTGCCATCACCCAGTTCTTCGGGCGCTTCGGCTCCCTCGGTACCTTGCGTGCCCTCCGCTGAAGGGCAACGATCTGGGAGGCATCAACAGCATGGGCGTGGCGTCTGTCGAACTCATCCAGCAGCGGATCTGGGTCGATATGGAGGTAGCGGGCGTAGGTGCGCATGAAACCGCGCACGTATGCGGGCGAGAGGAAGTCGAATTCATCCGACTCCATCCGCATCAAGAAGTCTCTCTTTATGCGTGTGTCTTCGGCCGCCCTGTCGATGCTCACACGTCGTCTCAGACGAGCAGCAGTGAGATAGGCGCCCATCGTCATGGGTTTGTCCACCCAGGTCTCCGATGCAGCGTCCGAGTTAAGAGCTAAGAAGTATAGAGGTGTGTTTTCAAACCGGTTCTTCGGTCGTGCCGCGGGCCTCGAGCTCTTCGATCGTCATCAATACGTCACGCGGCTTGGAGCCTTGTGACGGACCAACGATCCCGCGCTGCTCGAGCAGGTCCATGATGCGGCCCGCACGGGCGAAGCCGACCTGGAGCTTGCGCTGAAGCATCGAAGTGGAACCGAGCTTCGAACGGACGACGAGATCGAGGGCCTCTTCGAGGAGCTCATCCCCACCGGTGCTGTTCCCGGAGAGAGGCCCCGAACCGGGCTCT
>JBKJYP010000311.1:0-4026 GCA_046715695.1 Actinomycetota bacterium
GCGATGACGGCCTCTTCGATCGGTACCCCGCCCTCATCTCCACCAGCGGGGGCCGGCTCGGGGTCGTCACCACCACAAGCACCAAGTAGCAGCGCCGTTGCGAACAGGACCGCCAGGAACGTTCGAGGGATCGTGCGCATCTGTTGCTCCTCTCATCGGGTTAGCTCAGGTATCCGGGGATTATCCTTCACGGATGCGTTCCAAGCACACCTTCGCGATCGCCCTGTTGGTGTCCTTGTCCTCCTGCACCTCGGCCGCAGTTCCGGGCGCTACGGACGTACTTGATCAGGCGGACAAGGCCAGAGAGGTCCTGGTCGAGGGAGCCCTCCGTCAAACGGCCGCATCTTTGATGGCCTACAACGCCGAGATGGGCACCTTCACGACCGACGTACAAGTGCTGCAGACGCGCTACGGCTTGAACATCTCGCAAGGAGTGACCGTGACGATCCCGCGTGCCGACGCCACTACTTATTGCATCCAGGCGAATGATCCGGACCTAGGCGACTATCACCTGGGCAACACCGATCCAACGATGGTGCAGGGACCCTGCTGATCGATTGGATAAGCGAAAGGTAACCACGGCTCTCGCCCGTTACCTCGTGAACCCCATCACGAAACACCTCGCGGGACGCGTGCCGTGGTGGGCGTTGATAGAGACGACCGGACGGTCGTCCGGGCTCCCCCGCCAGACACCAGTGGGTAACGGGCTCGACGGCGACACCTTTTGGCTCGTGTCCGAGCATGGCCGCAAAGCCAACTACGTCCGCAACATCATGGCCGATCCCCACGTGAGGGTTCGGGTCTCCGGTAGGTGGCACCTCGGCATCGCGCACCCGATGCCCCAAGATGATGTGCAAGCGAGACAGAGAACCTTGAGCCGATTCAACAACCTCATCGTCAATGTCGCCGGCACGGAACCCCTGACGATCCGCATCGACCTCGAACAAGAGGAGACGAAAGAGAGATGAAGGGACGCAAGGTTTCGGGCTGGCGCAAGATCGCGGAAGCCCAATGGGGGCCCCCAACCGATCCACAGATATATGGGGACCTCGATATCGAAGCGACGGCCGCTCTCCGGTTCATCAAGAAAGCCGAGAAGGCCGGAACCAAGCTGACCATCACCCACATGGCCGGCAAAGCGATCGGCGTCGCATTGAAGGAGCATCCCGACCTGAACGTGCGTCTCTATCGTCACAGGTTCGTGCCGAGAGACACCGCCGACATCTTCTTCATCGTCTCTGCGGGATCGGGATCGGAGCTATCGGGGGTCAAGGTGATAGATGCGGGAGCCAAACCGGTGGTCGAGATCGCCGCCGAACTCTCTGCACGAGCGACCCGGATCCGCGATGACGACGACGTGGAATTCGGCAAGACAAAGAAGATGTTGGGATCGACTCCGCCGTCGCTGTTGAAGCTCTCGATGAAAGCCGCTGCATGGTTGACGGTGGATCGCGATCTCGAGCTCAAGAAGTACGGGCTCCCGCGTCAGGCTTTCGGCAGCGCTCTAGTCACGTCGGTAGGCATGTTCGGGATCCAGCACGCTTACGCCCCCCTCGCAGCTCATTACCGGGTCCCATTCCTCATCCTTGTGGGCGAGCTTTCAGACAGAGCTGTGGTTCGGAACGGTAAGGTCGTGGCTCGTCCGATGTTCACGATCAGTGCGACGATGGATCATCGCTACGTCGACGGTTATCACGCGGCTCGCCTGGCCAAGACGACGCAGGCGTATCTCGCAGACCCGGAGGCGTACGAACCCCCGTTCTAGAGGATCGAGTCGGCTCCTGCAAGAGGCTCGTCCATGGAGAGCTCATCCCGAGCGGGCGCAGGAGGAGGCACCAGCCCACGTGCCGAGAGCCGCGTAGCCGCGGCAGCCGTTCGCCCGTCTCCGGAGTGCGCAGCCCAGGCCCCCTGCACGCATAGACGCGCGCACGCATAGGTCAGCGCGATCCCCAGGGCGAGCGACCGGGCATTCGACTCGATCACGTCTTCGGACGCAGTGAAGCGCTCGCCAAGTTCGGCGACGGCCCCGGCCACCGCCGCCGCCGCCACGGCCACAGAGGCATCCGATCGAAGAGGCTCGACCGAGGCGAGAGCATCGTTCAGGAGTGCCTCGATGTCCCCGCTGCGCCCCGCCCTCAGGAGATCCAAGGAGAGCACGTTCGTGGTCCCCTCCCAGATGGGCAGCACATGGGCGTTGCGTACCATCGCAGGGATCCCGGAGTCCTCGCAGTAGCCGACGCCGCCGACCGACTCCATCGCCTCTGTACAACCGGCAACGGCCCATTTCGCCGTCGCGAGCTTGACCAGGGGCGTGAGGCCACGGAGCAACGACTGTTCACTACCGGTGAGATCTTGATGCTCGGCTCGCCCCGTTAGCTCGGCACAACGGAAAACCAGTGCGATGGCCGCGTGGTAATCGACCGCAAGATCCGCAAGCGTCGCTCGATGAGCGGGCATCGACCACAGCGGCTTCCCGAAAACCTCTCGAACCTCTGCGTATGCCCGCGCCCACCCCAGGCCCCTCGCCAGAGCACCCGATGCCCCCAGCGCGTTGTGCAACCGGGTGAGGTTGAGCATCGTGGCGATCCGGCGCACGCCACCGCCGTCGGTGGGATCCCCAACCGGGAAAGCGATCGCGCCTTCGAGCTCGAGCTCAGCTGTGGGCAACGAGCGCGTGCCAAGTTTGTCTTTCAGTCGTCGAACGAGGATGGAGTTCCGCCTGCCGTCATCCAAGGTGCGATGGATCCGGAACAGGCTGAGCCCGCGTGAACCCATGGGAGCTCCCTCGGGTCGTGCAAGCGTGAGCGCCATCTCGGACGTTGTTGCGCTGGTGAACCATTTCGTCCCCGTAAGTCGCCAATAGCCATCGGCGTCCAGGCGGGCAACGGTTCCCGTACGACCTACATCTGATCCGCCGGCGGTCTCGGTCATCCACTGTCCGCTCGTCCACGCAACATCGGGATCACGGGAAGTGAGATGTCCGACCGCATCCAGATCGGAGGGGCCGCCGTGAACCAGCAGGGTCCGTGCGGCCGCGTCCGTCATAGCAACCGGACAGGAATACATCCCCGATGAAGGCCCCCACATCTGGTGCAGCGCGGCCCACATGACGCGCGCCAATGGTCCGTAAGGGGTGGTCTCGTAAGGGATCGCAGTTACTCCCGCGACCACACCGGCACGCCCGAGTGACTTGTAGAAAGAAGAGACCTCGATAAGGTCGATACGTTCACCCCATGCCGAATACGGGATGTGGCGGGGTCGCTCGTTCTCGGCAGCGAGGGCGCCGGTGAGTGTCTCCTCCTCAACAGCCCAGCGACCCATGGCCGCGAGCTCTGGTTCGGCCGCCGCGAACCCTTCATCGCCGAGATAGAAGCGAACCGTCTCTCGCAGCACGCGATCCGAGGCCCACGAGTCTGCAAGGCGAGGGGGTTGCTGGAGGAACCGGTCCATCCATGAAGCTTAGACTCGATCTCGTGAGCGACCCCGAACCTCTTACGTCGCCCACATCCGCAGCCCAGGCGGCCCTGACCCCGCAGATCGATGGTTCGGCCATCTTGTTCCGCTTCCCCGACCCCGATGGGCGCGTCCGGGCGGTCCGGCTCTATCAAGAGGTGAACCGGCCTAGGCCGGGCCCCGACTTCCGGCGATCATCGGACGGCAAGTCATGGGAGCTCAGGTGGCCGCGGCCCCCGGCGGACAGGCTCGAGTATCAGATCGAGGTCGAGACCACCGAAGGACATAAAGAGCTCATCTGTGACCCACTCAATCCCCACAAGACCGGTGGTCCGTTCGGTGACAAGTCCGTGGTCGAGCTACCCACCTATCGCGCTCCCGATTGGTTGAATGGGAACCCGGATCAGGGGCAGATCGAACCCCTCTCCCTCAAGAGCAAGATCCTCCACCGCGAGCTCTACGTCGAGATCTGGTCGGCACAAGGGACGAGCATTGATTAGTCGTTGCCGCTACTCGTGGTCGATGATTTGCGTGAGTACGCGCTCTACTCGAAGATGTCCCGATAGCTGGATG
>JBKJYP010000312.1:0-2785 GCA_046715695.1 Actinomycetota bacterium
TTACCGCGAGACCGAAGGCATGATCGATGGCTCGGACGCGATCGCCGACTGGCCGATCCTCAACGCTCTGCTCAACACATCGGCCGGCGCGCATTGGGTCTCCGTCCATCACGGGGGCGGCGTCGGCATCGGCTACTCCATCCATGCAGGGATGGTCGTCGTCGCCGACGGGACAGCGGAGGCGGCCGAACGACTAGAGCGCGTTCTCGATACAGACCCAGGGACCGGGGTAATGCGACACGCAGATGCGGGCTACGCGCGGGCGATCGAGGTGGCGGATGAACGAGGGGTCCGTGTCCCGATGACTCCCACGATCCGTGACGGGCGCTAGCGATCCACCAGCCTGTAGACGAATCGGAGGCCGGTCCACTCCTCGTCGATCGCGCAGCTTTTGTTGTCGACGAGTCCCGCCTCGAGACCGTATTGCTGCACGAAGTCGAAGGTCAGGTCGCTCTGGATCAACGATGACTTCTTCGGATACGCCACCCAGAAGCCGCCGGCCTTATCGAGGAACTTCAGAAGCGGTTCGAATCTCCGACGAAGATGTGACTTCGATTCCGAGAAGAAGAGGATGACGTCGAGGGCCTCCGTTGCTCGCTCGAACATCTGCGCTCCGGGAGGGATCTCGAACGAGTCCAAGAAACCCTCGGGCTCGTTCACCACGGCAACACGGGACCCGGTCTTGATCCCGAGCTTCTTGTAGAGGGGCGTCCCCGAAAAATCCTTGTCAGTCACTCATCATCACCACGATGAGACGGCCTCGATGATCCTTCGGCGAACCTCGCCTTGCTCGACCCCGGTGAGCCGGCCGTCGTCGACGACGATCCTGCCCCCCACCATCACTCGGCGGATCGCGGTCGGCTGCATCGAGTTGACGACGTGTTGTTGCAGATACATCGGTGGTTGCAATGAGAGGTCCATGAGGGCGAGGCCGACAAGGTCGGCGTAGGAACCCGCGGCGATCGTTCCGATGGGAAGACCGAGGAGATCTCCTCCCATCCTGGTCCCCAGATCGAATGCCATGTGCGCGTCCATGGCGGCTCCGTCGTGAAGCCGGGCCTTCGCCAGCTGAGATGCCATCGACATCTCGTCGAAGATGCTCTGGCGATTATTGGCACAACCTCCGTCGGCCCCCAGAGCGACGCGGACGCCGGCGGCCAGCATCTCGGGAAGCTTGGCGATCCCGTCGCCCAGGAATGCGTTCGCGCCGGGGCAGTGTACGACCCCCGCGCCGCTGGCAGCGAGGATCTCGATCTCTTCGTCATCGGCCCACACGCTGTGCACCGTGATGGTGCTTCGATCCAACAGGCCCGCCTGCTCCAGGGTTCGGATCGGCGTGCTGCCGTAATGCTTCTGCGTCAAAACTCTTTCGTAAGCGGCCTCGGCAACGTGGATGTGCCACGGGACGCCAAGGTCTCGAGCGAGCCCCTGTGCTGCTGCGATCGAGTCCAGACCGGCCGCATGGAGTGAATGGGGGGCGGGCTGGATCGAGATCATCGGGTCGCCTGCATGCGCGTCGGCCAGTGCCCGGCATCGAACGGCCGCTACGTCGTGGGGCTCGCGGAAGCGGGCGGGGGCCGGCGTGGGTGCGTCGGGGTCGTAGAAGGCACGGGCAAGCACGAGCCGAACGCCCAATGCGTGTGCGGCATCGATAACCAGCTCAGCGTTCTCATTGCCATCGTCGTGTAGGTAGAAGAAATCCACGACGGTGGTTGCCCCGGCGAGAAGCGCTTCGGCGAACGCGAACAGCGCCCCCGCATAGATGTCGTTCGAGCTCAGCTTCTCGGAGACCGGATATAGAACGTCATCTCGCCAGGACTCGAAACGCCGGTCATCACCCAGGCCCTTGAGCAGGCTCTGGAAGGAGTGGCCGTGAGCATTCACGGTCCCGGGGGCGATGGCCAGGTTCTGCCATTCCTCCACGGTCGCGCCGGACGGCTCCTGACCTCGAGGGACGACCGACACGATCCGGTCGTCCTCGATAACGACGGCAAGATCGGGTTGGAACCCGCGCCCGGGCACATGGATGAGAGGTGCCCGGATCGCCGTCTGCATCATCGAAGGTTACCCAGCCGAACCGCCCCCTAGGATTGGTCCCGATGACAACAGTCCTGGGCCAGCCGCTGAGCTTCGATGACGTCATCGCAGTCGCTCGGGGTGGAGGTGTCGAGATCGCGCCCTCGGCGCGCGAGACCATGGCTCCTTCTCGCCGCGTAATCGAAGCGGCGGTCGCCTCTGACACCACCATGTACGGCGTCACTACCGGGATCGGGGACCTCGCCAACGTTCGGATACCCGCCGAAGAAGCTGCCGCACTGCAGCGAGACATCGTGCTTTCACATGCCACCGGAGTGGGGCCCTTGCTCGACCGCGAGGTCGTGCGGGCCATGATGCTGCTCAAAGCACGAACCCTTGTCGCGGGTTATTCGGGGGTTCGTTACGAGATCGTCGAGCGGATCGTCGAGATGCTCAACAAGGGCATCCACCCGGTTGTCCCATCGCAGGGGTCGCTCGGAGCTTCCGGCGATCTGGCCCAGCTCGCACACCTAGCCCTTCCGATCATCGGCGCAGGCTCGGTCGAGGTGGGCGACGAGATCCTGTCTTCGGACGACGCCCTCGGTCGCCTCGTGCTCAAGCCGATAACGCTCCTTCATAAAGAAGGCCTGTCCCTCGTCAACGGGACCGAGATGATGCTGGCGATCGGGATCCTGACGTGGTGGCGGGCGCAGGTGCTGGCTCGAACCGCGGACCTGACCGGCGCGATGACGCTAGAAGCGTGTCTCGG
>JBKJYP010000313.1:0-3565 GCA_046715695.1 Actinomycetota bacterium
GTCCTACTCAAGCCCGCATCGCCCGGGACCGGCGTGATCGCCGGAGGGCCGGTGCGTGCCGTTGTTGAGTGCGCTGGGATCCGTGACATCTTGTCCAAGTCCATGGGCTCGGACAACCCCATCAATATCGTTCGCGCTACGGTGAAGGCCCTCCAGGAGATGGACACGCCCGAAAAAGTGGCGAAGAGACGTCACAAAACCCCCGAACAGGTGGCGCCCGCTTATCTGTTGCGCGGCCCCGCCACCCCGGTGACCGCAGTTACGGAGTAGAAGATGGCCGATACCGAAAAGACGATAAAGGTGACACAGGTGCGCTCGGTGACGAGTCGCGGCGCCAAACAGCGAGGGACGATCCGCGCCCTCGGACTCAGGGGCATCGGTGACACGGCTCATCACGCGGACAAGCCCGAGATCAGAGGCATGATCAAGGCCGTCGCCCACCTCGTCGAAGTGGAGGAATCCAGATGAAGCCGCATGAGGTGAAGCCCCCCGCAGGTTCGCACCAGCGCTCGAAGAGGAAGGGCCGCGGCGAGGGCTCCGGCAAAGGCAAGACCGCGGGCCGAGGCACGAAGGGCACGCGCGCTCGCGGCGAGGTCCATGTCTTCTTCGAAGGCGGTCAGATGCCGCTCGTCAGACGAGTCCCCAAGCTGAAGGGCTTCACTCCACCGAACCCCAAGCACTACGGCGCCGTGAACCTCTCGGCCCTCGAGGGTGTCGAGCTGTCCGAGATCGGCCCCGACGAGCTCCGGTCCGCCGGTTTGGTCCACAAGAGGGACAAGCTGATCAAGATCCTCGGCTCGGGCGACATCACCCGCGCCCTCACGATCACGGCTCACGCGGTCAGCAGTTCGGCCCGGACCAAGATCGAAGCCGCCGGTGGATCCGTGAAGCTCATCGACACGGAGAAGAAGCCCCAACCGAAGAGGAAGTCCGCTAAGTGAACCTCCTCGGGGCGTTCATAAGCGCGTTCAAGGTCCCGGACCTTCGCAAGAAGATCCTGTTCACCCTCCTGATCATCGCGGTCTATCGCCTCGGCGCTCACATCCCGACCCCGGGCGTGGACGTGCAGGCTGCGCAGGAATTCCAGAAGCAGGGGGCCGGTGGAGCACTCGCCTTCATCAACCTGTTCTCGGGTGGCGCACTGACCCAACTCGCCGTGTTCGCGCTCGGGATCATGCCGTACATCACCTCCTCGATCATCATGCAGCTGATGACCGCGGTCATCCCCAAGGTCGAGGCGTGGCAGAAGGAAGGCGAGTCCGGCTACAAGAAGATCACCCAGTGGACCCGGTATCTGACGGTCGTCCTCGCGGTCATCCAATCGACCGGTATCGCGTTCCTGTTCCACAGCGGTCGGCTGGGCCAGGGCGGCGCCGACACCGGGATCGACCTGATCCCCAACTTCTCGGCCCCCGTGGTCGCTCTGATCGTTCTATCGCTCACCGCCGGTACGGCCCTCATCATGTGGCTCGGTGAGCTCATCACCGCTCGCGGCATCGGCAACGGCATGTCGATCTTGATCTTCGCCTCGATCGTCTCGACGTTGCCGGGTGAGTTCAACTCGATCTACCAGCAGAAGGGCTTCGGCACCTCGATGATGTTCGCCGCCATGGGGATCGCGATCATCGTTGCCATCGTTGCCATGGAACAGGGCCAGCGGCGCATCCCTGTTCAGTACGCGAAGAGGGTCGTCGGCCGCAGGATGTACGGGGGTCAATCGACCTATATCCCCCTGAAAGTGAACCAGGCCGGCGTTATCCCGATCATCTTCGCTTCCAGCGTTCTCTACGTGCCGACGCTTCTGCAGAACGTGATCCAGAAACCCGGCATCCAGGACTTCATCTCGAACAACCTGGTCAACTCCGCGAGCCCCGTCTACATGGTCCTGTACGGAACCATGGTCGTGTTCTTCGCTTACTTCTATACGGCGATCAGCTTCAACCCGGCGGATGTGGCCGACAACATGAAGAAGTACGGGGGGTTCATCCCCGGCATCCGTCCCGGCCGTCAGACCGCCGAGTACCTCGACCGGATCCTGACGCGCATCACCCTGCCGGGAGCCCTCTTCATCGCCGCCATCGCTCTGATGCCTTCGATCGCTCTGGCCGCCGGGAACATCCAAGCCTTACCCTTCGGTGGCACGTCGATCCTCATCACGGTCGGTGTGACGCTCGAGACCATGAAACAGATCGAGTCTCAGCTCACGATGCGCCACTACGAGGGCTTCCTTAAGTGATCCTTCGGAGCCACGAGTAACCCGGCCTATGCGTCTAGTCGTCTTCGGCCCCCAAGGGGCGGGTAAAGGCACGCAGGCGGAGCTGATCTCAGATAAGTACGGGATCCCGGCGATATCGACAGGCGACATCTTCCGTGAGGGGATGGCCGACGATTCGCCGCTCGGCCAAGAGGTGCTGAAATATGTCGAGGCCGGGAACCTCGTCCCGGATGAGGTGACCATCAAGGTCGTTCAGGAGAGGCTGTCGCAGGAAGATGCTGCCAACGGCTGGCTGCTGGACGGGTTCCCGCGCAACCTCCTCCAAGCGCAATCTCTGGATGAATGGCTGACCGCGACCGGCTCGCCTATCGATGCCGCCCTCGTCATCGAGGTTCCGCTGGATGTCTCGCTGCGTCGTATCACCGGCCGCATGGTGTGCTCGGATTGCGGCCGCAACTACCACCTCGACCACCCGCCGGTCGTCAACTGGACATGTGACGACTGTGGAGGAAACGTCGAGAAGCGCACCGACGATGCTCAGGACGAGATCGTCCGCCACCGTCTCGAGATCTATCACGAGCAGACCGAACCGCTCATCGCGTACTACGAACAGACCGGCCGGCTGAAGCGGATCGATGGCCTCGGAACCCCAGAAGAGGTTTTCGCTCGCATCGCCGCCAGTTTGTAGAGGAACATGATCTACAAGAAGTCTCCTGAAGAGATCGCAACTATGCGCCGCGCCGGCATCGTGGTGTCGGACACGATCGCCCGGCTCCGTGACGCTCTCAAGCCCGGGATCACTACCGGTGAGCTCGATCGGATGGCCGAGGAAACGATCACCGCAGCCGGTGGCAAGCCTTCCTTCAAGGGTTACCGAGGGTTCCCGGCCTCGATCTGCGCTTCCCGGAACCACGTGATCGTCCATGGGATCCCGAACGGCACGGCGGTCGACGAGGGCGACATCCTCTCGATCGACGTGGGTGTCTTGCTCGGCGGCTTCCATGCCGACTCGGCCTGGACCTTCCCCGTCGGCCAGGTCGATGCGGAGGCGGCCAAGCTCCTCGAGGTGACTGAAGCCTGTCTCCTTGCGGCGATCGAGCAGGTCGAGCCCGGCAATCGCCTCGGCGACGTCGGCCATGCCGTCGAGACCAAGGCCGAGGCCGCCGGGCTGGCTGTCGTCCGGGAGTACGTCGGTCATGGCGTCGGCCGGGCCCTGCACGAGGACCCCCAGATCCCGAACTACGGCCCCCCGGGCCGCAGGGAGATCCTGGGGGCCGGCATGACCAACTCCATCGAGCCCATGATCAACGCCTGGGGGCCGGGCACCAAGCTCCTCGACGACGGCTGGAC
>JBKJYP010000314.1:0-5552 GCA_046715695.1 Actinomycetota bacterium
TGCCCGGCGAGGGCGACTGAATGAGCCCACTGCTCGTCGGGTATTTCACGATCGTTGGGCTGCTCCTCGGGAGCTTCGCGACCGCGATGGCACATCGTGTGCCCCGCGGCGAGAAGATCTCCGGGAAGGAACGGAGCCGGTGCCCTAACTGCGGAGCCACGATCGGGGCGCGCGACAACCTTCCCGTCTTGAGCTATCTCTTACTGCGAGGCAAGTGCAGGAACTGTGGGCAGCGGATCTCAGTGCACTACCCGATCGTCGAGCTCACATCTGCGTTGTTGTTCTTCGGGGCGGCTGTCCGCTTCGACGGCATCGCGGTGGCAGTCATCTATGCCGCGTTCTTCTGGACACTGATCGTCCTGACGATCATCGACATCGAGCACAAGCTTTTGCCCGACCGGATCGTCTTCCCCGCTTTCGTGCTCGGCATTGCCGCTCTCGCGGCCCTTGACCAAACCAGTTTCACGATCGAGGCCGAGAACGCTTCCGGAAGCACACTTCTCGTGCGCGTTCCGGAACCTTCCATCTGGATGATCCTTCTCGGCACCGGTCTCGCACTCTCGATCGCAGCGGTCACCTTCCCCTGGCCCCCATGGAAAGCCTTGAAGCGGAAGGCCATCGAGGAGCTCGACGATTCCGAGGATGTCGATGAGGCCAAAGAGGTCGAGCCTCTGAACGACCGGGTGATGATGCTCATAGCCGCGGCCGCGACGATCGCCTGGTTCGCCCTCGTTGTCATGTCCCTTATCGGCGACAGGCCAACGGGGCTCGCGGGCGCCATGGTGGGGGCGGGGATCTTCTCCGGCTTCCTGTTCGCGGTGAGCCTCTTCGTTCCCCAGGGCATGGGGGGCGGCGATGTGAAGCTTGCCCTCGTCCTGGGCCTGTTCCTGGGCTACATCTCGGCCCCCGATCTGATCCTCACCGGGATGTTCCTGAGCTTCATGATCGGCGGGGTGATGGGCCTCGTGATCATGCTCGCCACGGGTGGGGACCGGAAGATGCAGATCCCCTTCGGCCCTTATCTAGCAGCGGGAACCGTCCTGGCCATCTTCTTCGGGGAACGGATCGTCGACCTCTATCTCAACGCCGTCTAGACCGTCTGGGCATAGCATCAGAGCATGGATCCCGAAGAGCTTCCAGATCCGGATGAGCCGCTAGACGAAGACGAGCGCGAGGCGCTGCGCCAGGACCTCGTCGACGTTCAGGTCCTCAAAGAGGTCCTCGGCTCGAAGGGGATCAAAGGCGCCGTCTTCTATTGCCCCGATTGCGACGAGGACCATTTCCTCGGGTGGGACCTTCTTGCGGGCAACCTGACGCAGCTGCTCAAGGAAGGGGACTCTCCCGTCCACGAGCCGGCGTTCGAACCGGACCCCAACGAGTATGTGTCGTGGGACTATGCGCGAGGATTCCTCGACGGCTATGAGTCATTCGAGCAGGAGGAGGTGGGTGGGACCTCCGCTCGTCTCACCGATGAGCTCCTCGCCCGAGGGTGGCGGACGGATGAGGTGGAAGCGCTCATGACATCGCTTGGGCTCAACAAGTCGGGTGAAGGTGCGTGACGCGCGTGATCGCGTTCGCGAATCAGAAGGGTGGCGTCGCCAAGACCACGACGACGCTTGCGATGGCAGCGGCACTGGCGGAGCGAGGGCGAAGTGTTCTCGCGATCGATCTCGACCCCCAAGGCGCCCTCACCTTCGCTGCAGGTGTCGACCCCGACAACCTTGACGAGACGGTCAATGATGTTCTCATCCGGCGGCTGCCCCTCGACAAGGTGGTCATCCATGGCGAGATGGACCTTGTTCCGGCGAACATAGATCTGGCGGGTGCCGAGGCGGTACTCCTGGCAAAGACGGGGCGTGAGTATGCACTCGAACGAGCCGTCAGAGAGATCTCCGGACGCTACGACTACATCTTGGTTGATTGCCCGCCTTCTCTGGGTATCTTGACGATCAACGGATTGACCGCGGCCGGAGAGGTGCTCATACCCATGCAATGCGAGGCATTGTCACATCGAGGGGTCGGACAGCTGATCGAGACGATCGGCGATATCCGGCACTTCACGAACCCCGGGCTCAAGATCCTCGGCATCATCCCCACCCTCTATGACGGCCGGTCATTGCACGCACGCGAGGTCCTCGCAGATGTCGGGGGTCGTTACGAAGTAGATGTGTGGAACCCGCCGGTCAAGCGTTCGATCAAGTTCTCCGAGGCTTCGCAGAAGGGACGGTCGATAATCTCGTTCGCGCCATCACACCCCGGTGCCACGGCTTACCGCGCCCATGCCCAGCACGTCGAGGAAGGAGCATCATGATCTTCCTGACTGGTCCCGGGGCTTCGTCTCCCGGCAAGTACGCGCTCTACTCGGGTGCGACGCACAAGCCGTTCACATGCACCGTCGAGTGCTCTGATTGCCGCGAGGAGACCCGGGTGAACTACCTGGAACTCGCAGCTTTGGCTTTCCCGGTCCATGTTCATCTACCCTTCCTCAAGTACCACTTCTCCTGGCTGCGCTGCCCGTCGTGTGGGCGGAGGACCTGGGTGAGGATCCATCTAGATAGATAGGAGCGATCGTCTCGGCGGTCGCGCAGCGAAGGAGCGATCGTCTCGACGGTCGCGCAGACGATAGGAGGACCACTTGGCTCGACGTTCTAAGGCAGCGAAGCAGGTCGACGAGGCTCGCAAGCAGATAGGCAAAGCGGCGAAGAGCCTCGGCGATGTTTCGAAGAAGGCGGCCGAGGTCGCCGGAAAGACGGCGAAAGAGGTTGCCAAGACCCGCGATGCGAAGACCGCAAAGAAGCACGCCAAGGTCGCTACGACTGCAGCCAAGATTGCCGCCGGGGCAGGCGTCGCGGTCCTGAAGACCGCCGTGAGAACGGCGCGGAAGAACGCCCCGAAGGTGAGTACCTCGAAAGAGATGAAGAACCTGAAAGCCACGTCGCGCAAGGCCGCGGATGCAACGAAGAAGGCAGCCTCCACTGCCGGCAAGACCGCAAAGAAGCAAGGCGGCGATGCCGTCAAGCAGGCCCGTACACGAGCCACTGCTGCTGCCAAGAAGGCCGGAAAGAAATAACGGATTTCTAACGCCCGCTTAGGGGCAAATCTCTCACTTATCGCGCTGGATGGCCGAATATAGAAGGGAGGCAAAGAAGCCTTCCAGGTCTTCCCGGACGTTAGTTAGGTTGAGATGAGCGACTCCGCTTCACGACTTAGCCCTTCGAGGGCACAGTGGCTTCGGCGACTGGCCCTGCGGAGACGCGGCCGGACGGCTCTCGTCCTGTCGGGTGGAGGGCCACTCGGGGCGATCCAGGTAGGGGCGGTTCGAGCTCTCTTCGAGCAAGGCATCACGCCGGACATCATCGTCGGGACATCTGTCGGAGCCCTCAACGGTGCATTCATAGCGTTCGACCCGACCTCCTCGGGCCTTTCGAACTTAGAGACCAGCTGGCGATCGATGGTCGACGCCGACATGTTTCCCGGCGGTCGCTGGAAGGCTGCGTGGGCGAAGTTCTTCGTCAAGGGTGACCACGCTTTCGATAACACCGGGATCCGCCGGCTCATAGACGAGAGGATCGGACCGGGACCCATCGAGGCGGCGGCTATCCCACTCGGGATCGTGGCTACCGAGCTCGACACGGGGGCCGAGCAGGTTTTCACTTCCGGCTCGCTCGCCGATGCACTGCTGGCATCTACGGCGATGCCCGGTATCTACCCCCCCGTGACCATCGGCGGCATCCCATACATCGATGGGGGAGTGTCGAACAACGTTCCGGTGGCTCCGGCCATCGCCATGGGGGCCACGACGATCTATGTCGTGAACACCACATCACAGGGGAGCCAGCAGAGGCGACCACTGACCCGCCCGATCGACTACCTCCTCCACGCCTTCACCCTGGCCCGGTCCCAGCGCCTCGCCGTCGAGCAGGCGATCTACGCGGACAAGGTGAAGCTCGTGATGATCCCGTCGCCGAAGATGGAGGCCTACGTCCCGTTCGCTTCCCTGAGCTTCACCGATCAGCTGATCTCTCGGGGGTACGAGACCGCCACCCGATTCCTGACTGGGGTCGATGCGGCCGTCGTTTCTACTTTCAACGAAGGAGCCTTGGAAGCTATCGCTCCGGCGAAGTAAGCTGCTGGCGCGATGGCGCAAACAGTCGAAACGGTGGGCGGCTCCGATCTTGTAGGCGCACATCGTCGGGAGCCCTCGGACGACATGACGCCGTTCGAGGCTGCCACCTACTTCTTCCAAGGTGCGGCCGAGCGGCTGGAGATGCCCGACGAGCATCGAGAGGTCCTAGCCAGCTCCTACCGCGAGCTCGGCGTCCAGATCCCGGTCCGGATGGACGACGGTCGTCTCGAGGTCTTCCGGGGATTCCGGATCCAGCACAACGGAGCGCGAGGCCCGTACAAGGGTGGCATCCGCTATCACATGTCCGCCGACCTCGATGAGATCCGTGCGCTCGCCGCGCTCATGACATGGAAGAACGCGCTCTGCGATGTCCCGTTCGGGGGAGCCAAGGGCGGAGTCCAATGCGATCCGCGCTCGATGTCCAGCGACGAACTTCAACGCCTGACGCGGCGTTTCACCGGAATGATCTCGTACATCATTGGAGTGAACCGAGACATCCCGGCTCCCGACATGGGGACGAACGCGCAGACGATGGCGTGGATGTTCGACGAGTACGGCAAGAAGTACGGCTACACCCCGGGCATCGTCACCGGAAAGCCGGTCGAGCTTGGTGGATCTCCGGGACGTGAAGAGGCCACCGGGCGCGGCGTCGTGATCTGTGCGAAGGAAGCGGCGAAACGTAAAGGCATCGACTTCCGCGGGGCTCGAGTCGCGATCCAGGGTTACGGCAACGTCGGCTACTGGACCGCGGTGCTTGCGGCCGAGCAGGGGGCCAAGGTCATCGCGGTCTCCGATGTCGGGGGAGGGGTCTACAGCGCCGCGGGCCTCGACCTGGCTGCGGTCACGGCACATGCGAAGGAGTCGATGTCCGTCACTACCTACTCTCAAGGTGAGGCCGTCTCCAACGAGGACATCCTCGAGCTCGATTGCGACATCCTGATACCGGCCGCCATCCACGGCGTGATCAACAGCGCCAACGCCGACAAGATCACGGCCAAGCTCGTCATCGAAGCTGCGAACGGCCCGACCACTCCCGTCGCCGACGAGATCCTCAAGGACCTCGGAGTCACGGTCGTGCCCGACATCCTCTGCAACTCCGGCGGCGTCACTGTGTCCTACTTCGAGTGGGTTCAGAACATCCAGCAGTTCCGTTGGGAGCTCGAGCAGGTCAACTTCGAGCTCAAGAAGCGCATGACCAAGGCAACACAGCTCGTCTTCGGCCGGGCTGAAGACAAGGGGATCACACTGAGAGACGCGGCCTTCGACATAGCGGTAGAACGAGTAACCCACGCCGCCGAAACCCGAGGCTATCTGTAGTTTGCTCCAGCTAACTACCTGTTCTAGGCAGTTTCCTGGCGCGTTCTCGCAGGTTCTCTCTCAATTCCTCTAAGAACCGCCTTCCATCCCCCTCGGTGTTGCGCCAAGT
>JBKJYP010000315.1:0-10156 GCA_046715695.1 Actinomycetota bacterium
CCCCGACAGCAGATCGAGTGTGGCCGCCATGTTGGCCACGAGACCGGGGTTACGGAGGTCGTTGCAAAGGGCGAGCGAACCGAGCCGCACCCGTTCGGTCACGGAGGCCAGGGCCGACAGCGTCGTCCAGCACTCGAGGGCGCCCTGAGGCGTGCCCGGCCCACCGTACTTGCCCCAATCGAGGAAGAGGTGGTCGGACACCCACACGGAGTCGAAGCCCGACGCCTCAGCGAGGCGAGCCACACGTGCCACACCCGTCCATGACGCCTTTTCCCCCCTGAAACCCGTGTCGTAGTGAGGAAGTGCCAGTCCCAGTCGCATGCGTGCGAGTTTACGGACCGAGCGACCACTACAATCGCTCCCATATGAAGGTCTCTGATGTCATGACGCCCGCCACCGTTACCGATGCCCCGGACGACACGCTCGCCGAGGCTTCGTCCAAGATGTGGACCCAGCAGACCGGCTCCTTGCTGATCATGGAGGGCGATCAGTTGATGGGCATCGTCACCGAGCGCGATGTCTTGCGCACCGTGGCCGAGGGCCTGGACCCCAAGAGCGTCAGCCTTCGCGATGTCATGACGACCAAGCTCGTGACCGTCGGGCCCGACACCAACCTGCGCGAAGCCGCGCAGACGATGTTCGAGCGTTGGTTCCGCCACCTTCCCGTCGTCACCGAGACAGGTCAGATCGTCGGCATCATCTCGCTGCGCGACCTCGTCACTCTTCTCGCCGAGGGCATGGAAGAACCTGAAACCCTCTCCGAGCTAACCGGCCACAAACTGGCGCGCGACGTTCGCCTAGAACGCATCGAACCGGGAGACCTCGACTAGATTCTCGCCGACTTGATCAGAACGCGCCAATATGGCGCGTTCTGATCAAGTCGATGGGTTAGGTGATCTTGTATTTCTCTATCAGGCGGCGGGCTATGACCGTCTTCTGGATCTCGGAGGTGCCTTCACCGATCAGAAGGAACGGAGCGTCGCGGTATAGGCGTTCGACCGTGAACTCTTTCGAGTATCCGTAGCCTCCGTGGACGCGCAGGGCCTTGAGCACGATCTCGTTGCAAGCTTCGGACGCGAACAGCTTCGCCATCCCGGCCTCAAGATCGCTGCGCTCACCCGCCGACTTCTTCTCGGCCGCATTCATGAGCAAGAGCCGGGCCGCTTCCAGTGACGTGCCCATCTCGGCCAGGTGGATCTGGATCGCCTGGTGTTCCCAGATGTGCTTGCCGAAGGCTTTGCGCTGCTGCGCGTAACGGATCGCTTCTTCGAAAGCTCGCGTCGCGACGCCAACGGCGCGAGCGGCAACGTTGACGCGGCCGAGCTCCATCCCGTCGAGGACCTGGCGGAAGCCCTGGCCCTCTTCGGTGCCGAGGAGAGATGAAGCGGGGATGCGGTAGTCGGTGAAGACCATCTCGGTCGTCTCGACTCCCTTGTAGCCGAGCTTGTCGATGTTCTTGCCGACATCGAGCCCGGGGGCCGGGGTCGGGTTGCCGCCCTCCTTCTCGACGATCAGGAGGCTCATGCCTGTGTGACGAGGGTCCGCCTCGGGATCGGTCTTGACGAGGGTCATGACGATGCCGGAGCGCAGTCCGTTCGTGAGCCACATCTTCTGGCCGTTGACGACGTAGTCCTCGCCGTCGCGGATCGCTTTCGTCTTGATCGCCTGCGCATCGGAGCCTGCCTCCGGCTCGGACATCGCCAGAGCGGCGCGGATCTCACCCGTCGCCATCTTCGGAAGGAGCCGCTGCTTCTGCTCCTCGGTCCCGAACTTGTTGATCAGGTAGCAACCCATGAAGTGGGTGTTCAGGACGCCCGAGAGACTCATCCACCCGCGCGCGAGCTCGACAACCGTCAACGCGTATGTGGTGAGCGACTCGCCGATACCGCCGAACTCCTCGGGCACCGTGATCCCGAAGAGGCCCATCTCTTTCATCTGCTCGACGATCTTCTCGGGGAACTCGTCGCGGTGCTCCATCTCGTCGGCGACGGGGATGACCTCGTTCTCGACGAAATCCCGGACCGTCTCGACGATCGCCTTCTGGGTTTCAGTCAGTTCGAAGCTCACTTAACGGCCCATTCGGCTTCGAAGTCGGACAGCTTCTTCTCTACGGTCATGCCCCCGGCCCGGCCTCGCTCGGCGAACTGGATCGCCATCTTGCGTGAAGCCTCGTCGATCATCTCGTTGCCGAACATCACGGCTCCCGTGCGATCGACCTCAGTCGCGTGCTTGTAGGCCTCGAGCAACGCCTCGGCCTTGTCGTACTCACCCTGGGTCGGCATGAACACCTCGTTGAGAACGTCGATCTGGCCGGGATGCAGAGCCCACTTGCCGTCGTAACCGAGGGCCCGGGCGCGCATCGCCATCTCACGGAAACCGTCGAGGTCCTTGATGAGGAGGTAGGGCCCGTCGATCGCCTGGAGACCGGCATCACGAGCCGCTACGAGGATCGTCTCGAGCACCCAGTGCCAGTGGTCTCCGGGGTAACCCGGCATCGGAAGTCCGGCAGTGACGGTCGGCAGCCCCAATGAGGCACTCATGTCGGCGGGACCGAAGATGAGCGTCTCGAGACGGTCCGATGCATGCGCGATCTCATGGATGTTCTTGAGGCCCGTCGCGGTCTCGATCTGGGCTTCGATGCCGATCCGCTTGTCGAGACCGGTATTCGTCTCGATCATCCGAAGCATGTGGTCGACGAAGTGAACCTCGTGGGCATGCTGGACCTTCGGGACCATGATGCAGTCGAGGTAAGGGCCCCCGTTCTCGACGATCGTCTTGACGTCGTCGGCCGCCCACTGTGTGTCGATGGAGTTGATGCGAACGACGACGGTCTTACCCGTCCAGTCGTTGTTCTTGAGGGCGTCGATGACGTTGCCCCTGGCATCGGCCTTGGCGAGCGGCGCGACCGAGTCCTCGAGGTCCATGAAGACCATGTCGGCAGGCAGCGATGGGGCCTTGGCGAGCATCTTCGGGCTCGATCCGGGCACCGAGAGACAAGATCTACGAGCGCGCAAGTTGAAACCTCCTTTTCCCTGAAGCATACGAGAGCCCGAACCGGACATCCTCGAGGCTCTGCAAGCGTTCCGATAAGAACTCGACGTAGGGTTCAACTCATCTTGGATCAGATGGCTGGGCGTACCTGACGTGGCCGTGATCTGCTCGGCTTGCGGACATTCCAACTCAGACGGCGGGAAGTTCTGCTCGGAATGCGCTGCTCCTCTGGCCGCGCCGGTGGCCGCACGAAAAGAACGCAAGTTCGCCACCGCCCTGTTCGCCGACCTCGTGGGCTCGACGACGCTCGCCGAGCAGGAGGATCCCGAGGTCGTCCAGGCCGCGATAGGTAGCGTCTTCGACCGCCTCGCCAAGGTGATCGACGGCTACGGGGGTCTGCTCGAGAAATACATGGGCGACGCCATCCTGGCGGTCTTCGGGGTCCCGGTCGTGCACGAGGACGACTCCGAACGCGCGATCCGGGCTGGGCTCGACATGCAGGCCGTGCTGTCGGAGATGAACCGAGCCGCGGGGGCAGGAGGGAAGCCCCAGCTCGAGATGCGCATCGGCATCGAGTCCGGCGACATCCTCGTCGATCTCGAGCGCGCCGGCAGCACGCGCGACCGGATGCTCACCGGCGACGCCGTCAACACCGCGGCCCGGTTGCAGAGCTCATCCGACATCGGACGGGTACTGGTCGGTCCCACCGCTTATGCCTCCACGAAGGGGACGATCGATTTCTCCGAACCCAAGATGTTGGAGCTCAAGGGCAAAGCCGAACCGGTTGCGGCCTACACGGCGTTGCGGATCGCGGCGCACCACGCGGGCGAGAGGGCGTCTCTCGGCATCGAATCCCGGATGGTCGGTCGCGACGCGGAGCTGGCGGTCCTCCAACAGACCCTTCATCGCGTCGAGAAAGAGGGACGCCCGGCGCTGGTGACGATCCTGGCTCCGGCCGGGAGCGGCAAAACCCGGCTCGTGAGGGAGCTTCAGCGATACGTCGATGGTCTCGACCAGAGCTTCTTCTGGCGATCCGGGCGCTGCCTTCCGTATGGCGCGGCGGCCTATTCGGGCCTTGCGGATGCGATCCAGGCACAATGCGAGGTCCTCGACGACGATCCCGCCGAAGTCGCGGCAGCCAAGATCGAACGCTCGGCGGAGGATCTCGTGGGCGATGCGGACACTGCGGTTGCGCTGAAGATCCTGCTGGGCCTCCATCCCGACAGCTCCATGGGTCGCGAGAAACTTTTCGACCTGTGGAGGCGCTACCTCGAACGCATGGCGGCGCGTTATCCGCTCGTCATGGTGCTCGAAGACATCCACTGGGCCGACGAAGGTCTGCTGGACTTCATCGAGTTCCTCGCCGACTGGGGCCAGGGCGGGATCATGGTCGTCACGCTGGCGCGCCCGGAGCTCCTGGACAAGAGACCGAACTGGGGAGGGGGCATACGCAACTATGCCGCCGTCTATCTCGATCCGTTGGGACCTCAAGAGAACGACGAGATGCTCACCGACCTCTTCGGCGACGCATTGCCACAGAAGATCAAGGCTCTGATCTGCCAACGCTCTGAGGGCAACCCGCTGTTCACCGAAGAGATCGTGCGCATGTTCATCGACCGCCAGATGCTCGTCGGTTCCCGGGACGAGGGCTGGAAGCTGGCGACGACGATCGCGGACATCGAGATCCCCCGATCGATCCACGCCCTGATCGCGGCTCGTATCGATGGTCTCGCCGGAGAGGAGAAGTCTCTTCTCCAAGACGTCTCGGTCGTCGGCCGGATCTTCTGGTCAGGTGTGGCGGCCCGGTTAGCCCATCAAGACATCATCGATACCCGCAAGCAGCTCGGTCGCCTGAGGATCAAGGAGCTCATCACCCCGCGCGAGCCCTCGTCGTTCTCGGACGAACACGAGTTCGGCTTCCACCATGCGCTCATCCGAGACGTCGCTTACGACTCGCTGCCCAAAAAGCTCCGCGCCGAGAAGCACACCGAGGTCGCGCGCTGGGCCGAGACCGGTGGCACCGCGGATCGCGACGACGTCATCGAGCTGATCGCGACCCACCTCCATCAAGCGCTGGCCTACATGGTCGAGATGGGGGCACCCGAGAAAGAGATAGCAGATCTGCAAGAGAGAGTGTTCGACTGGGCCGTCCGGGCCGCAGAACGGGCCCGGCGCGTGTGGCAGATCGCCCACGCCCTCGACTGGTATCGAAGGGCGCTGAAGGTGGCCGAGCAGCTGGGCCGCCGGGGATCGGAGACGGCTGCGGTGTGGGAGGCATTCGCTCTCACCGCGACCGATGTGCTCCCCGACGAGGAGACTCTCCAAGCATTCCGGCGAGCCATCGAGATGTATGAGGCCGAGGGCGCCGACGCCGACGTCGGTCGCGCCAAGGCCGGTTACTCCATCGCCCTCTTCCAGATCGGTGATGAGCAAGGGGCGATCGCTCTGGCAGAAGAAGCCGTTTCACTGCTGCGCTCGCGCAACGACGAGAACTCGCTCGCCCGAGCTCTCGACGGACTCGCTGTCAATTACTGGCGCTCGGCTCGTGCAGTTGAAGCTGAGCCTCTGGCAGACGAAGCGATCGAGATCGCGTCCCGCACCGGGGATCGGGAGACAGAGGCTGCAGCCTTGACGACCCGCGGAGTCCTGCTTGAGGCCCTCGGAAGAGCCGAGGAAGGGCTCGAGCTGACGAGACTCAGCCATGGGATGGCCGAGGAGATGGGGGATCTTCCACTCCTGTTACGAACCGGCAACAACATCGGATCTCTCCTCAATGTCCTGGGAGATCCCGATGGGGCCGGTGAGAAGATCTTGGAGGACTCGCTGGAGCTTGCTCGCAGGCATGGTCGGGGGATGGACCAAGTGTTCCTCACGATGACTCTCTGCGAGACCTACGCACGCCAAGGACGACTCGACGAGGCGGAGGCACTCCAGGCCCAGGCACTTGAAGAAGCTCCTCAGACATGGGTCAAGCTTCCCGCCGACGCCGAGGTGCAACTGGTGCAACTCGATGCGTACCGAGGAGACCTGGAGGCAGCGCGCGCTCACATCGAGAAGGCCGCCTCCTACTCGTCTTCCGACAGATTCGTTCGACTTGGGATCTCGTCGGCCGGTGCGTTGGTGACGCATCTCGAAGGAGACGACGACTCGGCCCTGGAGCTCATCCGCGAGGCGACAGCGCTGGGAGCAGATGAGGTTGTGTCCTATTTCCCCGACGTCGTTCGGATCGCGGTGGAGATATCCGTGGCCGCCGACCGTCGAGAGGAAGCGCTGGCGTTCCGTAACCTGTTCGAGAAACAGGGCCTCCTGGCTCAGGCTTTCCGGCAGTGGTGCGACGGCCTCCTCGCCACGCATCCCGTCGAGTCCAGCCTTCTCTTCGCGAAGGCGGCAGAGCGCCTCGAGGAACTGCGAGTGCCGCTGTACGAGGCTCAATGCCTGACCGACCTGGCGCGGGTGAACAAAGAGCTCGGCCGTGACTACCTGGAGCCGCTACAGAAGGCGATGGAGTTCTTCGAGTCCTGCGGCGCGCGACTGCTGCTCGAAGAAGCGGCCCGGCTCAAGTAGTGATGTACGCTTATACATCATGAAGAGGACGCAGATCTATGTCGAGGAAGAGCAGGACAAGTCACTGGCAGACCGCGCCGCCGCCGCCGGCGTGACGAAGTCACATCTCATCAGGAAGGCGATCGATACCTACCTAAAGGGTTCCTCTGACGAAGCGCTCCGCATCGAAAGGTTCAGGACGGCCGTGCGTGCCGCGGCAGGAAGTGCGAACTACCTGCCCGATGGGAAGAGCTATGTCGAAGCGCTCCGCTCTCTGGACGTTGTCCGTCAGGAAGAGATCGAGCATCGTCGGCGCGCATGAGCACTGTCATCGACACTTCCGTGATCATCGACATCCTCCGCGGGCTACCGGCCGCAGTCGATTTTGTCGAAAGGCTCGAGGACGTGCCCGCGTGCAGTGAGATCACGAGGGTTGAGGTGATCCGCGGCTTACGCAGCGCTGAGCGAATTCCGGCGGAACGTCTTCTCCAGCAACTTCGTTGGGTCGGGATCGACGAACCGATCGCGCGGCTGGCGGGGGAGCTCGGTCGCGAGTGGAGGAAGAGCCATCCCGGGATCAGCAGCCCCGACCTCGTCATCGCGGCAACTACAAAGCAGCTCGGAGCCACCCTCGCCACCGGCAACGTGAAGCACTTCCCGATGTTCAAAGGCCTGCAACCGCCGTACAAGAGTTGAGATGGGCATGATCTGTTCGGCTTGCGGGCACACCAACCCTGACGGGGCGAATTTCTGTTCGAAGTGCGCCGCACCCCTCGTCCCTCCGGTCGCCGCTCGCAAGGAGCGCAAGTTCGCCACCGCGCTGTTCGCCGACCTGGTGGGCTCGACGACGCTCGCCGAGACGGAGGATCCAGAGGTCGTCCAGGCCGCCATAGGTAGCGTCTTCGATCGTCTCGCCAAGGTGATCGACGGCTACGGCGGCCTGCTCGAGAAATACATGGGCGATGCCATCCTGGCGGTCTTCGGGGTCCCGGTCGTTCATGAGGACGACTCCGAGAGGGCGATCCGGGCCGGGCTCGACATGCAGGCGGTCTTGTCCGAGATGAACCGGGCCGCCGCGGCGGGCGGCAGACCCCAACTCGAGATGCGCATCGGCATCGAATCCGGAGACATCCTCGTCGACCTCGAACGTGCCGGCAGCACGCGGGACCGGATGCTCACTGGCGACGCGGTCAACACCGCGGCGCGTCTTCAGAGCTCATCGGAGATCGGACGTGTGCTGGTCGGTCCCACCGCCTACGCCTCCACGAAAGGCACGATCGATTTCTCCGAGCCCAAGATGCTCGAGCTCAAGGGCAAGGCCGAACCGGTCGCGGCCTTCACGGCGCTGCGGATCGCCGCCCAACACGCCGGAGCCAGGGCTTCTCTCGGCATCGAATCACGGATGGTCGGTCGCGACGCTGAGCTAACCGTGCTCCAACAGACGCTTCAGCGCGTTGACAAAGAGGGACGCCCGGCGCTGGTGTCGATCCTGGCTCCGGCCGGGAGCGGCAAGACCCGGCTCGTGAGAGAGCTCCAGCGTTACGTCGCTGGTCTCGACCAGAGCTTCTTCTGGAGATCCGGACGCTGCCTGCCATACGGCGCGGCGGCCTATTCCGGTCTTGCGGACGCGATCCAGGCGCAGTGCGAGGTGCTGGACGACGACAGTACCGAGACGGCGGAAGCCAAGATCGAGCGATCCGCGCAGGACCTCGTCGGCGATGCGGACACGGCGGTTGCTCTGAAGACCCTGCTCGGTCTGCACACCGAAAGTGCTATGGGACGCGAGAAACTGTTCGACCTGTGGAGGCATTACCTCGAACGTATGGCGGCGCGCTATCCCTTGGTCCTCGTGTTCGAAGACATCCACTGGGCCGACGAAGGTCTTCTCGACTTCATCGAGTTCCTGGCCGACTGGGGCCAGGGCAGCATCATGATCGTGACGCTTGCCCGCCCGGAACTCCTGGACAAGAGGCCAGGGTGGGGAGGAGGCAAGCGCAATTATGCCGCCATCTATCTCGATCCGCTGGACCCCGGAGAAAGCGGCGAGATGCTCACGGATCTCTTCGGCGACGCGCTGCCCCAAGAGATCAAGACGCTGATCTCCGAGCGCTCAGAAGGCAATCCCCTCTACACAGAAGAGATCGTCCGCATGTTCATCGACCGCCAGATGATCGTCGGGTCGCGGGATGAGGGCTGGAAGATGGCGACGACGATCGAGCACATCGAGATCCCCCGCTCGATCCACGCCCTGATCGCGGCCCGCGTCGACGGCCTCGCTACCGACGAGAAATCACTGCTCCAGGACGCGTCGGTCGTGGGTCGGGTCTTCTGGTCGGGGGTCGCCGCACAGCTCGCGCACCAGGACGCGATCGAGACCCGAGAGCAACTCGGGCGCCTGAGGATCAAGGAACTCATCACCCCGCGCGAGCCGTCATCGTTCTCGGACGAGCACGAGTTCGGCTTCCACCATGCGCTCATCCGGGATGTCGCCTACGACTCGCTGCCCAAGAAGCTCCGCGCCGAGAAGCACACCGAGGTCGCGCGCTGGGCCGAGACCGGCCCGACCGCCGATCGCGACGACGTCGTCGAGCTGATCACGACCCATCTCCACCAGGCGCTGGCTTACATGGTCGAGATGGGGGCACCCGCGGACGAGATAGCAGATCTGCAGGACAAGGTGTTCGGCTGGGCGGTCCGCGCCGCGGAGGGTTCCCGACGCGTGTGGCAGACAGCCCGTGCTCTGGACTGGTACCGCCGGGCGCTAGAGGTGGCGGAGCAGCTGGGGCGGCGGGGGGTCGAGACGGCCGCAATTTGGGAGGCGTTCGCCCTCACGGCGTTCGATGTTCTCCCCGATGAGGAGACCATCCAGGCTTTTCGCCGAGCCATCGAGATGTATGAGGCCGAAGGTGCCGACACCGACGTCGGGCGCGTGAAGGCCGGTTACTCCAAGGCCCTTTTCCAGATCGGGGACGAGCAAGGGGCGATGGCCCTGGCCGAAGAGGCCGTTGCCACGCTGCGCTCGCGCAACGACGAGCGCTCTCTCGCCCGAGCTCTCGCCGGGCTCGCCCATCTCTACGGGTATACAGCTCGTGCGGCTGAAGCCGAGGCCCTGGCGGTCGAAGCTCTCGATCTTGCTTCCCGCGCCGGTGATCGGGGGACCGAGGCTAGGGCCTTAGCGGACCGCGGGAACGCACTGCACAGGCTCGGGAGAGTCGAGGAGGGACTCCACCTACACAAACTCAGCCACGAGATCGCGAAGGAGATCGGGGACCTTTCACAGCTTTTGCGCTCGGGCAACAACATCGGATTGTCGCTCGCGGAATTAGGAGATCCCGATGGAGCCGGCCAGAAGATCTTGGAGGACTCGCTAGAACTCGCCCGGAGGCATGGACAAGGGACTTACCAAGCGTTCGCGTCGCTGAATCTCTGTGAGGTGTATGGACGGCAGGGCCGGTTCGACGAAGCGGAGGCAGTAGTGGTCCAGGCTCTCGAAGAAGCTCCCCAGACGTGGGTGCTGGTGCCCGCAGCCACCGAGTTGGGGCTGGGGTGGCTCGATGCTTACCGAGGGAACACGGAGGCAGCGCACGCTCACATCGAGAGAGCCCGGTCTTACTCGTCCACC
>JBKJYP010000316.1:0-3581 GCA_046715695.1 Actinomycetota bacterium
GTCCGGTCGCTCGAAGGAGCCCCCGCCGATGTCCTGATCACACTTGCTCAAGGCGAAGGCTTCGGACTGATCATCGTCGGCAGCGTCGGGATGAGTGGCGCGAAGCGTTTCATGCTCGGCAATGTTCCCAACCGCGTGTCGCATCACAGTCCGACAGACGTGCTCATCCTCCATACAGCGTGACCAAAGCGGCGCTTCGCGTCCTCGCCGTTTCGGCGCATCCAGACGACATCGAGTTCGGGTGTGCCGGCACGCTTATCAAGTGGGCGGATGCGGGGGCCGAGGTCTTCCTCTGCATCGTCACCGACGGCTCCACCGGGACCCAGGATCGAGATCTCATGGGGGAGCGCCTCGCCGGGATCCGCAAGGTAGAGACGGAAGCCGCGGCGGAGATCATCGGAGCCAAGGAGCTGTCTTGGCTGGGGTACCGCGATGGGTATGTCGAATACAACCTGGAGCTGCGCCGTGACATCGCCCGTGTCTTCCGGCGCGTTCGTCCTCATCGGTTCATCGTCCTCGACCCCACTCCGACCATCGAAGATCGTTTCATCAATCATCCCGACCACAGAGCGGTCGGTTTGGCCTCGCTAGATGTAGCGATGACCGCGGGGACGACGCCCGGGCACTTCCCGGAGTTGCTCGACGAAGGATCGGACCCGTGGCGGGGGTTGCTCGAGGTCTGGATCCAGGGACCCGGACAGAAACCTGTCGCATCTGACATCACCGACACGATCGACAGGAAGATCCAAGCGCTCCTCTGTCATCGTTCCCAGGTGGGCGAGGACGCCGACGAAGTTTCAGGATGGGTGCGTGAGCACTCCGCCGCCGCCGGAAAGAGCGCGGGCTTCGAGTTCGCCGAGACCTTCCAGCTGATCTCGCAAGGCCCAGGCTTCCACTCCGACGAGCAACTCGAAGAGGTAGAGATCGACCCCGTCCGAACTCCCCTGGACCCGAGGTCTGCTCCCACCCGATAGGCCCCTAAGCAGAAGCACGTATTTCCCGCGGCCAGTACATAGCGGACATTGACCGTGCTGTGGATACGGCCAGACGTCATGTGCGTTCCGGACCCTCGAGAGGGGGGTTTTCAGCGCGCCGGTTCATCTTGCCCGTGTGGCTACCTCAGGGAGGCCTTCTCAATGCGGAGGATTGGGACCGTCGGCATGGGGTGATCCTCCGTGTCCTTTGTGCTCACATCGTGGTTTTCACAGCGTGGATCGTCAGCCATGACGGTTGGATCGCTCTGATCCAAGTGCTCCCACTCGCTCTACTGGCGACCGCAGCGTCGCGGAGAGAGATCTCTCGGCCCGTGAGGTCCGTCCTCATGACCTTGGGTCTGATGTCTTGTTCGGTCTTCGTCGTGCATCTCTGGGACGGTCACATCGAGAGTCACTTCCACTTCTTCGTGATGATGGGAATGGTCGCCCTCTACCAAGAGTGGGTCCCCTTCCTGACGGCCGCCGGCTATGTCTCCCTGCATCACGGGTTCGACCTGCCCAGCGCCCATCCGAATCCCCTTCTGTGGGCCAAATACCACGGCGCCTTCGTCCTCGTCGCCTCGATCGCACACCTCTTCAGTTGGAGATTGTCGGAGGAGCAGAGGCTCAAGGACCGATTGACCCGGCTGGACAAGAGGAGGGCATTCGAGGACAGGTTGGCGATGGAGTTCGCCGACACGAAGAGAGCTCGTCCTCCTCCGATCTCGGTCCTCTACATCGACGTCGATGACTTCAAACTTGTCAACAACACCTACGGCAGCAGCGTCGGCGACGCGTTGCTACTAGCCCTAGCCACGAGATTGAAGGAAGGCCTGCGCACCCAGGACTCCGCCGCCCGTATGGCCGGCGATGAGTTCGCCGTCCTACTCTGCGACACGGACTTCATCACTGCCGAAGCCGTTGCCCAAAGGATGAAGGTCGCGATCGCCAGCCCTTACTCCGTGGCGGGCAACGAGATCGCCATCACCTGCAGCATCGGTATCGCCTCACACATCGGAGGTGAGGGCTCGGTGCAGGACATCCTGCGCGACGCGGAGGTAGCGGTTCACGCGGCCAAGATCGGCGGCGGGGCCCGTATCGAGCGCTTCGCCTCATCGATGTCAGAGGAGCTCTCGTATCGCCTGGAGATGAGATCCGGTCTCCTGAAGGCTCTCGTCGAGGATGAGTTCCGCCTCTTCTACCAACCTGTCGTCCAACTGCCGAGTGGCGACCTGAGAGGAGCCGAGGCTCTCATCAGATGGCAGCGACCGAACGTGGGCTTGGTGCCACCGCTCCGATTCATCCCGCTTGCGGAACAGAGCGGACTCATCCTGCCGATCGGGGAGTGGGTCTTGCGCGAGGCCTGCCGGCAGATGGCGGAGTGGACGCGATCCGGACTTGTGGAGCCCGGCTTTCAGATGGGCGTGAACGTCTCGGTCCGTCAACTGGTCGATGAGAGCTTCGTGAACGTCGTCGCCTCGGCGATAGAGGAGAGTGGGATCGACCCTTTGTCGCTGGTCCTTGAGATCACCGAGTCTGCCGCGATGACCGACCCTATCGCCACCCTCCCGAGGCTGGATGCCCTGAAGAAGCTCGGCGTGAGACTTGCCTTGGATGACTTCGGAACCGGTTACTCCTCGCTCGCTTCGCTGAGGAGCTATCCGGTGGAGTTCCTCAAGATCGACCGATCCTTCGTGACGGGGGTTGCCCTGGGGCCCGAGGATGCCGCGCTGGCCCGAGCGGTCCTCCGCATCGCCGAATCGATGGATCTGGACACGATCTCGGAGGGCGTCGAGACCTTGGCCCAGGCCGAGGCCCTGCTGACCCTGGGGGCCGAGCTGGCTCAGGGCTTCCTTTACTCACCACCCGTTGACGCCGCCACCTTCGAGAGCGTCTGGCTGAAGGAGCGGGAAGGCGTGGCCTAGGCGGTCGGCTCGGCGAGCGCCCAGAGAAGATAGGGAAGAAAGACCCTGCGTAGGCGGTTGAAAAGGGTGTCGGTTAGGGTTACCTAACAAAGTCCTATAGGAAGGCACCCGGGATCGTGGCCACAGAAGCCGAACAGCTCCAAGAGTCGAATGAGGCCGTCCGGGCCCTGAAGGGCGATTACAAGTACGGGTGGCACGACGAGACCCATTACAAGGAGAAGCCCGAGAAGGGTCTCTCGCACGACGTCGTGGACATGATGTCGGACCGCAAGGGCGAGCCCGACTGGATGCGCAAGTTCCGCCACAAGAGCCTCGACATCTTCTATCGCAAGCCCATGCCGACCTGGGGCGCCGACCTTTCCGGGATCGACTTCGACGACATCTACTACTACATCAAGCCGATGAACCAGGTGCAGTCCTGGGATGACATGCCCGAGGACATCAAGTCGACCTGGGACAAGCTCGGGATCCCCGAGGCCGAGAAGAAGTACCTCGGTGGAGTGACTGCGCAATACGAGTCCGAGGTCGTGTACCACAAGACCCAGGAGGCCCTCGAGGCCCAGGGCATCATCTTCACGGACATGGACACCGCTCTGCGTGAGCACCCTGACCTCGTCAAGCAGTACTTCGGAACGATCATCCCGCCGGCCGACAACAAGTTCTCCGCGCTTAACTCCGCGGT
>JBKJYP010000317.1:0-2826 GCA_046715695.1 Actinomycetota bacterium
GAGCCGTCGTGCAGATCTTCGAAGCCGCGAAGGAGCGAGCGACCTCGTCTTAGTCCTTCGTTACTGAGGCTTCCTCAACTGGGCACGCAGCGCGCCGCCCGGGAACTCGTCGTTGTGGATGTTCACGTAGTAGCCGCCCGGCCTGCGCTGCAGTCTGTTCAGCAATAGATCGTCGTCCATCATGATGCAGTCGCTCGCCGGTGAAGCGGTGGGCCCGCCGAAGAGCTCGATGACGGCATCGCCGGCCTCGCCCCTCCTGGCCTTATGGATGTGAGCGCCGTTCGGCTCACCGATCCCGGAGTAGGTGAGGTTGTAGCAAACCTTGCCCTTCTCCTCGTTGACCCGGATCACGGCCCGGCCCCTGCCGTCGGGGTCCCCTGGGCCCGGGACCTCGGCTGCTCCCGACAGCCGGCCGACGAGTTTCACGTCATGGGCGAGCACCTGGGCCGCGCCTCCGGCGATCAGTGAACCCGCGAGAACCGCCGCGACCGCCAAACGTCCTCTCATACGGCACCTCCTATCTATCCCCGCGATCGTCGAGACGATCGCTCGTTGGTCTACCTATGTGTGTCTCGATGTGTCCAGTACAGACTGTACCCATGACCGAAGAGCTACCGACCCGTCGTTACGACCTGGCGGGGACCGACCTGGACGGCCGGGCGGTGCGTGTCTCCTTGGGGCTCTCCCGCCAGCTCTACCGCTGCCCAGGGTGCCGGGACAGTCTGCAGATCGGGGCCGAGCACATCATCCTTGCCCTGGAGGAGCCGGACGGGACCCGCTACCACCAGCACTGGCACACCTCGTGTGCCGCTCGGATCCTCCGAGATCTGAGGAAGGTGCGGCGCCTCCCGCTCTAGCCCCCCGTCTGCTTCCGACCGCTCGCCCAGCCGACCGGATCATGGCTTGACATCCTTGGTTAGGTTGCCCTAACTTCGGCTCGCCTAACTGAAAATGTTCGGTCTACCGAAGAAACCGAAGAAACCGGAGGATGAGGCGGCATGGGGAAGTGGATCAGGATCTTGCTACTCGGATCGGCCCTCGTGGCGAGTGGATGTTCTGAGGAAGGCCCTTCGGGGGGTCTGAAGGCCGGCGAACCAACGGGAACCGTCACGGTTTATTCCGGTCGCGAAGAGGAGTTCATCGGCCCACTGTTCGAGCAGTTCGAGACCGATACCGGTATCGAGCTCGACGTGCGCTACGGGGATTCCGCCGAGCTGGCCGCCACCATCCTCGAAGAGGGCGATTCCACCCCCGCGGATGTGTTCGTCAGCCAGGATGCCGGTTCGCTCGGCGCGGTTGCCGAAGAGGGGCTGTTCGCGGATGTCGATCCGGCGATCCTCGAGCGGGTCGACCCCCGTTTCAGATCGTCGGAAGGTCACTGGGTGGGCATCTCGGGCAGAGCTCGTGTCGCCGCCTACAACACCGACGAACTGAAAGCTGCAGACATGCCGGCATCCATCCTGGACTTCACAGACCCGAGATGGAAGGGCAGGATCGGATTCCCGCCTACGAACGGGTCCTTCCAGGCTTTCGTGGCGGCGATGATCTCGACCGAGGGGGAAGCTAAGACGAAGGGTTTCCTCGAGGGGCTGGCCGCCAACGATCCCAAGCTCTACGAAGACAACTCATCGACGGTTCGAGGGGTAGCGGCGGGCGAGATCGAGGTGGGCTTCGTCAACCACTATTACATCTTCGAGGTCTCCGCCGAGGATGGAGATATCCCGGTAGCCAACCACTTCTTCGAAGGCGGCGATCCGGGGGCCCTAGTCAACTCAGCCGGCGCGGGCGTCCTCGCCGCCAGCGACGTTACCGATAGCGGAACCGCCCTGTTGGAATATCTGACAGGCGACGCGGGCCAGACGTACTTCTCCGAAGAGACCTTCGAGTACCCGGTGGTCGCCGGGTTCGAGCCGAGTGAGGATCTCGTTCCCCTGGCCGATATCGAATCGCCCGACGTGGATCTCTCCGATCTCGGAGGCACGCTGGAACCGGCTTTGCAACTTCTTGCTGAGGTTGGGCTCTTGTAGTGACCGTCGCGGACGCCCTCCCCGGCATTCGTAACGAACGAGAACGAGCCCGCGCGCCGCGCGGGCTCGTTGCGTTGGCGACCGCAGTTTGTGTCTTGATGGCAACCCCACTCGTCTACCTGTTCATACGCGCCGCAGAAGCGGACGCCTCGAGTTGGGATCTCATCATCCGCACGCGAACTCTTTGGCTCGTTCTGAGGAGCTTGGGGCTTGCCGCGGCCGTGACGACCGCTTCGGTTGCCATCGGCGTGCCGCTTGCATGGCTCACCGTCCGCACAGATATGCCGGGGCGCCGTATATGGGCCGTGCTCGTCTCGCTCCCTCTCGTGATCCCAAGCTATGTCGGAGCGTTCGCACTACTCGCCGCATTCGGACCACGCGGCATGCTGCAACAGATCCTCGAGGGGCCTCTGGGGGTCGAACGCCTGCCGGACATCAGTGGCTTCCCCGGCGCGTTCGCGGCGCTCACCTTGTTCACCTACCCATACGTCTTCCTACTCGTGGCGGCCGGGATGAAGGGATTGGATCCGGCGATGGAGGATGCCGCCCGCAGCCTCTCGCTGTCCCGCTGGGCGACATTCCGTCGCGTGACGCTGCCGGCACTCCGACCCGCCGTGGCAGCCGGCGCCCTTCTGGTAGCGCTCTACACCTTGCATGACTTCGGCGCGGTGGCACTGATGCGCTTCCCCGCCTTCACTCAAGCGATCTACCTCCAGTACAAGGGAGCATTCGATCGGACACCGGCGGCCCTTCTGTCGCTCATCCTTGTCGGGCTTGCGATGATCGTGCTGGTATTGGA
>JBKJYP010000318.1:0-2834 GCA_046715695.1 Actinomycetota bacterium
CGCCTTGCCGAGCGCGTCGGTCAGCCCGTCGGCCTCACCGAGCACATCTCCCAGCCCTTCGCCGTCCTGCACGACCACCAGCCCGTCGCCGTCGGCGTCGGCGAGTCCGTCCGCAAGCCAGTCGGCCTCGACTTCACCTATAGCCTCTGCGAGCCCGAGCACGTCAGCTTCTCCTGCCCCGACGACTACCGTTACAGCGACGACCACAACCAGCCCCGGACCGACGGTGACCGTTACGGGCACACCGATCCCCGGCCAGCCCGCCTGTAACGACGGCTTCGACAACGACGCCGACGGCAAGACCGACCACCCGGCCGACCCCGGCTGTGACAACCCTGCAGACACGAACGAGGTCGATGGTGCTCCGAACCCGACCCCCACGGCTCCCCAGACCGCATGTAACGACAGGCTCGACAACGACGGCGACACTAAGATCGACTTCCCGGCCGACCCCGGATGCACCTCTGCAGCCGACGGCAGCGAGGCGAACTCGACTACCGTCGGCACCAGGTTCATCAACAGCGCCGTCACGATCCGTCACCGTTCCACGCCGGTCCACAGGTTCAAGGGCCGAGTCACCTCTCCTTCCACCAGATGTGAGAGAGGGCGCCGCGTGATCGTCCGTAAGGTCACCGCCGGTACCGACAAGTTCATCAGCAGCGACCGCACGAACAGGCGTGGCCGCTGGAGCAGCCTGCACGTGCGGGGAGGCGCCGGCCGGTACTACGCAACTGCCCGACCGAAGTCCTTCATCAACCAGAACGGCCGCAAGGTCGTCTGCAAGCCGGCTGTTTCTCGCAGGATCAGCGTACGCAGGTAAAGAAAGCCTGAAAGTCCCTGGCACCAAGAAGGCCCCCCGGTCCGCCCCCGGGGGGCCTTCCCCTTTCCCGCCGCGATCCGTAGCCGTGGCTAAGGCTTGGCCTTACCCACGGCTACGAAAAGGCTCGGGAAAAAGAAAAAGGCCCCCGAGCTGGGGGCCTTTCCCGAGTTGCAGGGGCAGGATTTGAACCTGCGACCTCCGGGTTATGAGAACGATTGATGTCGTCTCGGCCCATCCGTCCTGGGTGGCGCCGGTCCGAATGACCCGCTCCTTAGGCGGTCCTTCACCTTCCCCAGGTCCGTCTTGTCCGGCTCGGTTCGTGAGTGTGCGTTAGCTGAGCGTTAGCTGAGCAAGGCTTTCGGGCGAGTTGTCTTTGAACCTGCCAAAACCCCATTTGTTTCCACGTCGGGTACCTCCACGATGAAGGATCTTGAACAACCGGAGATCCTGGATGACGCGCCGCAAATGGACATCCGATGCCTCAGTGCTGCCATCAGCTCGAGGAAATGATGTACAGAGAGCCTAGGATTGCGAAGCTAAGAGTCACGAAGACAATCGCGATTTCGGTTCGGGAGAAGGGCGGCACAGGAGTGAACCGAGGTTTCGCGGACAATGCGGCTTGTTGGGGCGAAGATTCGCGGTGGCAATGAGGACATACCGTTGCGTCAGCAGCCATGGACTCTCGGCAGTGAGGGCATTCCCGGCGGCCAGTCGGCTTACTCGGGTTCGCGAGCCCTACGTAAGCGAGTCCCAGCAATCCCAACAAAAGACCTAGAAGAAACCCGTCGCCGTAGTCACCTCCCTTGCTGCGCCAGATCCCCCCGCAGACGAAGGAAAAGACCAGGGCCTAGATAGCGACAATCGAGAACCAAACCAGAGGGGAATCCACTAGTGGATTCTACTTGGGCGATTTCGATGTGAGCGTGTCGGACTCACAGTCCGATTCCGGCCGGAGCCCTAGCCGATCTGCAACCAGCTCAACGATGATTCCTCCGAGCCGCGACATCGACCACGATGTCCACTTGCTCCATCCTTTGGACAGGCACGTGCTCGACCAAAGCGACTTCGGGTAACGGCTCGGCTTGTTCCCAATACTCCAGCTTGACAAATAGTTAATAGCAGCGAAAAGTGCCTGGAACTGCATTCCGCTCGGAGGCCCATTGATGAGCAGGATTGACCCTCAAGAAGAGGGGGCGTCGCCAGCAAGATCCGTCGAGCCAGGTCCCAAGGCCGCTTTCGCCCTCACCTTCCTCTCCATCCTTGTGGCGGCAGCTGGCATTGCAATCTATTGCATCAACGGCTCCCATCCCAGAATGATCATCGACTTCGAGCTCGCCGGATCGGCTTCCGCAGCGATGAAGATCGTCGCCGGTTCGATCGGGGCCTTCCGATCGGACCTGTTATGGGACTCTTTCCTGATACTCGGTTACTCAGCGGGTATCGCTGGTACCTGTTTTATGGGTTCCAAACTTTTCCTAACGTTCAGCGGGAGGCGGGTGGCTTCGGCCGCGGCAGGTGCTGGACTCGCAGCGGGTTTGTTCGATGTGTGTGAGAACGTGCTTCTCCTTTGGGGACTCCCTAGTTCGGGCATCGCGACGGTCGATTGGCAGTTCCAGGCGGCCTCGGTCTTTGCGTCAGTGAAGTTCGCCTTTCTTGCCTTTTCCTTACCAGTCGCACTCACGTCAGCGGTAATCGTGTTCAAGAGGACGATCCGTGTCGCGGATGACCCGATGCCCTACGAAGACCTGATCGGCAAGGTGTCCCTGCCTTGGCCCGTAGTGAGTTCCACAGGTTCGCGTTGGCCTCATCTGAGGATCGGCCCTGTCACGGACGCTCAAGCCGCTCCCGCCAAGAAAAGTCAGGTGAAGAAGTTGAGTGAGCCCATCTCCTCCCTCCCGGATCAGCATCGCTACGCCTACCTCCTCCCCGAAGGTCGCGAACCTGCAGAGGTCGGGATCTGTCTTTCGGGGGGTGGCATCCGGTCGGCCTCCGTGGCCCTGGGCGCGTTCCAATC
>JBKJYP010000319.1:0-3894 GCA_046715695.1 Actinomycetota bacterium
CCCCTTTTTTTTTCCACCCCCACCCCGCAAAACCCATCCTCCGCTTTCCCCTGGGGCCGGTCTTGGTTAAAAGAGACAGCGGCAGAGCTGACGGCACTCCGTGGGGCTCTCCAGGACACCACCGCCCTTGCCTCGGCGAAGGCTTCGACACTTGTCGAAGAGCTCCGGTCGTTATCCGCGTGACCCCTCGCCCCATCTACCTGAAGCTCCTCGATACGACACAGTGCATCGAGGCTCCACAAGGTGCGCTCTTCGAAGTCATCACAGCGTTGTGGGAGCCTTTCTCGGCGCCGGCGGGTCCCGCCGGCGCGACCTATCAAGTATGGGGTGAAGAGGGTTCCTGGTGGCTCGCCTATGGCGACGCTCGCACCACATCGCAGGACCCCTGGCAGATATTGAACGAGCTTCGCAACGCGATGATGACGCTCTCGATCGTTTCGTCCTCCGGTTACATCCCGCTCCATTCAGCGGCGGCCGCAGGGGACGCGGGGCTTGTCCTATTCGTGGGTCCGGGCGGGTCGGGGAAGACGCGTCTCACCGCCGATCTCGTCCGTGAGGGCTGGGCCTACTTCAGCGACGACCTGGCCCCGATCACCGGAACCGGCGAGGTTCTGCCATTCCCGAAACCCCTTCACATCAAAGACATCTCCGGGGGGAGCGTGTGGTCGCCCCCTCCGGGGTTCCCTCTCCCATCCCGATCGCAGCTCGTCCCGGCCTCTGCCCTGGGACCGGTCGCTCGATCCCGAGCCGTGCCCAGAGCGATCGTCTTTCCTCATTTCGAGCCGGGGGCGAAGGCTCATCTGTCGGATATGTCCCCTGCACAGGCGACCGGGCGGTGCCTACTCAATGTGAGGGAGGAGGACAAGGACCGCTCTCGAGCCCTGGCGACCCTAGGCTCGGTCTGCAGGCGGGCACCGGCGGTGGATATCACCTACGGCTCGTCTACAGGTGCCGTCTCATTGCTGGTGAACTGGTTGTATGGAGCGGGGGCCGTTGCTATAGTTGGCCCATAGTTACGCGAGGAGACCGAAAATGGCGGAAAGCACCTCTTCCCAGGCGGTAGACAGACGATTGTTCCTCAAGCGCGCCGGAGTGGTTGCTTGGTCGGCCCCCGTGATCCTCACCCTCATGCAAGAGAAGGCCAGTGCCCAGGCCTGTCTCGCCAATAACGCGACTTGCGCAACGCTTGTCGACCCGGACGGGCCTCCCGCCAGTAACGGCACATGCAACACCACCGGGTTCGCATCCTGTTGCACCGGGCTCAGCTGTGCCATCAGCGGCAACGCCTGTAAGTGCGGCTAAGCAAAACTCCTGACGAGTAATACGCTGGGCGCTGTGTCGCCGGGGTAGCTCAGTCGTCAGAGCGTCTCACTCGTAAGTATGTCGGGATGGACGCTGTGCTCCCGCACCTATGACACTCACGCTGATGGAGCACTGTGCTTGGCTCTTGGTCTTCTTGCTCTGCGTCGTGAATTCGTAGGGCCTTAAGATGCCGAGCTGAGGGGTCACCGAGCATTGGGGGTCGGACATGGATCTGCTGAACCGGGTACGTCTGCCGTTATTGGTCCTGGCGATGGTGGGGTCGATGGTCGTCGTCGCCCCGTCGGCGCGGGCCGCCGGTTTCATCGTCGACAGTTCGGCCGACTTGCCAGATGACATCCCCGGCGACACGTTCTGTGCCACGAGCTCTAGTCCTGGGCCTGCCGTCTGCACTCTGCGAGCGGCCGTGATGGAGGCCAACGCCCTGGCGGGAGACGACACCATCACCGTTGGGGCCAGAACGGTGACCTTGACGCTTGGTGGATCGGAGGAGGACGGGGCCGTGACCGGCGACCTCGATTTCATCGATTTCATCAGTTCTCCTTCCGACCTTCCTCAGGCTACGACGGTTGTGGGCTCCGGGGTGGGGCAAACCGTGATCGAGTGCGGGACCTCTTTCGACGATCGGGCCTTGGACATCATTGGTTCCGGCCTCGTGACCATCTCCGGCGTCACCGTTCGGTCCTGCGAAGGCCCCGAGTTTCAGAGCGGCGGGGGGATCCGGAACCTGGGGAGTCTCACTCTCACGGATAGCCGGGTTACGGCCAATGTCGCAACCTCTTTCTGCACCCAGTTCGTAGGCAGGACGCGTCGGGGGTCACAGGGCCCCACCACGCTCTTCTGTTTGGGAGGTGACGGTGGCGGGATCTCCAACTCTGGCACCCTCAACCTCACCCGTGTCTCCGTCGACGGGAACACCGGGTTCGCGGATTGCAGTGAGGGCGTCATCTTCGCCAGACGTCGAGGCCGGCAACAGGCGACCTATTGGTGCCCGTCTTCCGGCCCTGATGGAGGAGGAATCCTAAATACCGGAACAGCGACGATCGATCGTTCCTTCATCGGTCGGAACGACCTGACCATCACCGGTGGTCCGGGTGAAGCAGAGGGTGGGGGGATATCGATCACCGGTGGATCACTCACGATCACCAACAGCACCATCGCCGACAACCACGCGGACTCCGGAGGCGAGGGAGGCGGTATCTATCAGGGAACGGCGGTTACTACGTCGATCACCCACACGACCGTTGCTTTGAACTCTGCGGACACGGGGGGAGGGATCTTCAACGACGGGAGCCCCTTCAGCGTGGGGTCGTCGATAATCGCCGGCAACTTCCCCGAAAACTGCATCGACGTAGGTGACCCTGCCGGCATCACCTCGAATGATTTCAACGTGCAGTTCCCCGGCACCAGCTGTCCGTTCGCCGGAGCGAACGACATCGTGGCCGATCCGATCCTCAGCCCTGCGGCCAACAACGGCGGACCGACCGAGACGATGGCCCTGGGGACCGGGAGCGCCGCGATCGACAGGGGACCCACGTCCTGCCCACCGCCCGCGGTCGACCAGAGAGGAGTTGCCCGTCCCATCGACGGCGACAACGTGGCCGGTGCGAGATGTGACATCGGGGCCTTCGAAGCCGAGCCCCCCTCTCCCCCTCCGTCGGTGGAAGGTGGCGGGGGTGGAGCCGGACCCCCGGCGGCATGCCGGGACGGAGTCGATAACGACGGGGACGGGTTCACCGATCACCCCGCCGACACCGGCTGCTCTGACCCTCTAGACACGTCGGAGTTAGAAGGGGTCGGGGACCCGACGCCGCCCCCCAGCCCCACAGCCGCGCCTAGTCCAGCACCTTCCACTACCCCTACCGAGACCAGCTCGCCTCCACCGCCATCCCCTTCGACACCAGTTGAGCCGCCCTCTCCTAGTCCCACGGTCTCGGGGTCACCTTCACCGAGCCCCTCGCCGAGTCCGACGACCACGTCACCACCGGGCTCGGCCACAGCACCGACCGAGCTGACCATCAGATTGGAAGAAGACCGGGACATCTTCAGGGGCAAGGTTCGTGTGGACGGTGCCGACATCGAAACCACGTTCGGCCGCTCGGATCGGCAGGATCCGATCAGGGAGATCGAGCTGGCGTGTGAGGCCGATCGAACGGTGGTCCTTAAGCGGGTCGACCGTAACGGTAAGGACGACAGGGTCGGCAAGGACACCTCGAACGACAGCGGCCGCTGGCGGATCAGGCACCGCAACAACGGTGGCACCTACTACGCCGTCGTGTTCGAGGAGACCTACATCGCAGACGACGGCACCGAAGTCACCTGCGAACGGGATCGCTCGAAGAACCTCAGGGCTCCGCGGCAATAACCAGCGGCATGATTAAGAGTAAAGAGCCAGGGCCCCCCGGTCCTGGCTCTTTACTTCCAACTGGCACTGGGGAGGTTCTCCTAGATCTCCGAGCCCTTCGGCGGGGCCGGCTCGGGTATCGTTTGCACGCCTAGAGGTTTGCATTGTTATCCGCTCTGAGAGCGCTGTGCTAAGCGGGATCAAGCCGTGACTGCGCGTTCCTCCTGGTC